>DASYBR010000200.1:0-19873 GCA_036500645.1 Mycobacterium sp.
GGCAGGTCGGGATTGCGCACCCGCAGAATGATCACTCCAAGAGACACAACGATGAAAGCGGTGAGAGTGCCGATGGACACCATGTCCGCCAACTTCTCCAGCGGCACCAAGGCCGCCAGGGTCGAGGCCGCGACGGCGACGATCACCGTGTTGCTCACCGGCGTCATCGTGCGCTGGTTCACCGTCGCGAACCGCGCCGGCATCAGGCCGTCGCGTCCCATCGCGAACAAAATGCGCGTCTGGCCATACAGAGTGACCAGCGTGACCGTGAAGATCGAGATCACCGCGCCGGCAGCCAGAATGGTGCTGGCCCACATCCCGTGTGTGACGTCGTCGAGGATCGTGGCCAGCCCGGCCTCTTGCTGTTGGCCGAAGTCCTGCCACGGTTGGGTGCCGATAGCGGCGAGCGCGACCAACACGTAGACCCCGGTGACGATCACCAGCGCCGATATCAGTGCGCGCGGCATGGTCTTTTGCGGATCCGTCACCTCGTCGCCCGCGGTCGACACCGCGTCCAGACCGACGTAGGTGAAGAAGATCGTGCCCGCCGCCGAACTGATACCCGCGCCGCCGAACGGCGCGAAATCCTTGAGATGATCGGAGTCGTACGCCGTAAACGCGATGATCACGAACATGCCCAGCACACCGAGCTTTATCAGCACCATGATCGCGTTGACCTTCGCCGACTCGCTGGTACCGCGGATCAGCAACAAAGCGCACATGGCGATCAGGACAACCGCCGGCAGGTTCACATAGCCCGCCTCGGAATCCCAGGGTGCGGCCGACAGCGCATGCGGCACCTGAAATCCGAACAAGTTGTGCAGCAGCTTGTTCACATAACCGCTCCAGCCGACCGCGACCGCTGCGGTGGCCACCCCGTATTCCAGTAGCAGGCAGGCCGCCACGCCCATCGCGACACCCTCACCCAGCGTGGCATACGCGTACGAGTACGACGAGCCCGAAACCGGTACGGCAGAAGCTAATTCGGCATAGCAGATCGCGGCGAGCCCGGCTGCGACCCCGGCGATGATGAACGAGAGGATCACGCCCGGGCCTGCCTCGGGCACCGCCTGGGAGAGCACGAAGAAGATTCCGGTGCCGACGGTCGAACCGACCCCGAACATCGTCAGCTGAAACGTCCCGATACTTCGCTTCAGGTGATCCGCGGCCCCCTGCGCGACGGGTGCGCTTCTCACTGGGCGGCGGCGCCGCAATTGCTCGGTCAGGCTGATCGACGTGGCTGGCAATTGCGCCTCCTGTGCTGGGTCAGCTGATTATGGTCCAGCCTCCCGCAACACCGCAGCGAACTGCTCAACGGCCCAGTCGATCTCCTGTGCGGTAACCACCAGAGGCGGCGCGAACCGCAGCGTCGAGTCGTGGGTGTCCTTCACCAACACACCGCGCCCGGCCAGCCGCAAGCTCATCTCCTTGCCGGTGCCTCGCGACGGGTCGATGTCGACACCGGCCCACAGACCGAGGCCGCGCACCGTCAGCACCCCGTCGCCCGTCAGCGCCCGCAGGCGTCGATGCAGGTGCGCGCCCACCGCAGCCGAACGGGCCTGGAATTCGCCGCGCGCCAGCATGGACACCACGGTGGTGCCGATCGCGGCGGCCAGTGGGTTACCGCCGAAGGTGGAGCCGTGTTCGCCGGGATGCAGGACGCCCAGGACGTTGCGATCCGCGACCACGGCCGACAAGGGGACCACGCCACCGCCCAACGCCTTGCCGAGCAGGTAGACATCGGGCACGACCCCCCAGCGATCGCATGCGAACGTGTAGCCGGTGCGGGCCAGGCCCGACTGGATTTCGTCGGCGATCATCAGCACGTTGTGCTCGCTGCAGAGTGCGCGCACCGTTGGCAGGTAGTCATCGGGGGGGACGATGATGCCCGCCTCCCCCTGGATCGGCTCCAAGAGCACCGCGACGGTGTTGTCGTCGATCGCCTGGGCAATCGCCGCGGCATCACCGAACGGCACCGAACGGAAGCCGGGGGTGAATGGCCCGAACCCATCGCGTGCCACCGGATCGGACGAGAAGCTGACAATGCTGATGGTGCGGCCGTGGAAGTTGTTGTCGGCCACGATGATGTTGGCTTGGTCGACGGGGACACCCTTGACATCGGTACCCCACTTGCGGGCGACCTTGAGGCCGCTTTCGACGGCTTCGGCGCCCGAATTCATCGGGAGCACCATGTCTTTGTCGCACAGGTAGGCAAGCGCCGCGCAGAAGGGCCCCAGCTTGTCGGAATGGAACGCGCGGCTGACCAACGTCACGGTGTCGAGTTGCGCGTGCGCCGTCGCGACGATCTCGGGGTTGCGGTGACCGAAGTTCATTGCCGAGTACGCGGATAGACAGTCTAGGTAGCGCCTACCCTCGATATCGGTGATCCACGCGCCCTCGGCGCTTGCCGCAACTACCGGCAGCGGTGAATAGTTGTGCGCTGCGCGCTTTTCCACCAATCGGATCGCGGTCTCGTTCCGGTTCGCCGCGACCCTTTCCGACGTCAGGTTTTCGAGGATCGTCATGGGAATACCTCCAATGTGCAGCATTTGACGGAACCGCCACCCTTGAGCAGCTCGGACAGATCGACGCCGATCGGCTCGAAACCGGCCTCGCGCAGCCGTGCGGCGAGACCCGTTGCCGCGGAAGGGAGCACCACGTGAAGCCCGTCGGAGACGACGTTGAGACCCAGCACGTAGGCGTCGGCGCTCCCGACCACGATGGCATCCGGGAACAGCGCACGCAGTTGCTGCTGCGCCGCCTCGCTGAACGCCGGCGGGTAGTACGCGATCGTGTCGTCGTCCAGAACGGCCAGGGCGGTGTCCAGGTGGTAGAAACGGGGATCCAGTAACTCCAGAGTCACGACCGGCATCCCGAGCAACGCGGCGATTTCGGCATGCGCGCGGCGGTCCGTGCGAAAACCACAGCCCGCCAACACCGTATCGCCAACCTTCAGCAGGTCGCCTTGTCCTTCGTTGATGTGACGAGTCGACATGGGCCGGTATCCGAGCGATGACATCCATTTCGCGTAGGCGCGTGATTCGCCGGCGCGCTCGGCGAACTTGAACCGGGCGACGATCGCGATATCGCGCGCGACGAAGCCGCCATTGGCGGCGTAGACCATGTCGGGAAGACCCGCAACGGGTTCGATCACGTCCACGTGGTGGCCCAGCCGAAGATAGGTCTGGCGCAGACCCTCCCACTGGGCGAGCGCGCGGTCGACGTCGACGGGCGTGGTGACGTCCATCCACGGGTTGATCGCGTACTCGACGGCGAAGTACTCCGGCGGGGTCATCGCATACCGGCGGACGCTGGCGGCGCGTGTCAGTCCGACGACCGTGGGCGCAACGACGTAATTGTCCGTCATGAATCAACGATATTTGCCTCCGCTGACACAATCAAACATCGGATATTGCGTGTCTATGCTTTATTCATTGCGTTAAAATCTCTCCAGTGGTGATTTGTTGCGCAGCGGGAGGAAACGATGGACCGCTTGGACGAAACTGACGAACGCATCCTGGCCGAGCTGACCGAACATGCGCGGGCCACCTTCGCCGAAATCGGCGAAAAAGTGAGCTTGTCGGCGCCGGCGGTGAAGCGACGCGTCGACCGGATGCTGGACGGCGGTGTGATCAAAGGCTTCACCACAGTCGTCGACCGCACTGCGCTCGGCTGGAAGACCGAGGCCTACGTCCAGGTGTTCTGCCACGGCCGAATTGCGCCCGATGAACTGCGCAAGGCGTGGGTGGACATCCCCGAAGTGCTCAGCGCGGCGACGGTGACCGGCACCCCCGATGCGCTTTTGCATGTGCTGGCCCGCGACATGCGGCATTTGGAGGAGGCGCTGGAGCGGATCCGCTCGAGCGCGGATGTCGAACGCAGCGAGAGCATCGTCGTCTTGTCGAACCTCATCGACCGTATGCGACCCTAGCGACCGGCAGTCAGTCTCGGCGAAGCATCCGGCCAAGTCTGGACGGCGGGCGCCCCGGAGGGCGGCGAGATGCATACGGCCACGGCCGGTTTCGCTCGGGGACCGAATCGGCCCGGACGACTTTGAGTTGCATGCACAGGTGCTGACGCAGGTCGTGCAGGTCCGGATCCGTCCAGCGGTTGGTCGCTTCGATCGGATCGGCGGTCAGGTCGTACAGCTCCCACTGATCGTCGAGCGGGCAGGTCCGGTAAGCCTCTCCCCCAAGCCCGTTGGCCGCCAGGTGGCGCACGCCGGGCTCCGTCCAGGTGCTCGGGTCGTCGAAGGTGCGCACCAGCTTCCACAGATGCCCGGCGCCGCCACGCGCCATCGAGTCCTCAACGTGGACGACGAGTCCTTCGAAATTGGAGCCGGTATGAGCGGGGATCCGGATACGAAGTGGGGCAGGCGGATTGACCGTTCGCTTCAGGCGGCGCGCCAGGCCGGACGCACCACTGTCGCCCTCGAGCATATTGTCGCGAGTCATCAAGTACACGGCCCGGGTGTTGTCGGCGGGGGCGCCGTCCACAACCGGCATGAGATTCCGGCCCGGCAGCTGGTGCACTTCGGAGAACGACGCGGCCAGCCTGGCGGCGATCTCCTCGACGTCGACGCCGGCGGCTCCCAGCAGGGTGGGGACCAGGTCGACGTGCGATGTCGGGGCCGTGACGGTCCGGGACTGCGTCGAGCGCTCACCGATGCCGGCGATGACGAAGGGAACGCGGGTGGCCTCGTCGTAGAGGTTGAACCATTTCTGGTGCAGCCCGCCGTGAGCACCCAGCAGATCACCATGGTCCGCCGTGCGCACCAGCACTGCGTTCGTTGACCCACCCTCGGTGACGGCTCGCCGGACGCGATCGATCGGCCCGTCCACCTCGGCGTGCAGCCGATAGTAGAGGTCGCGGTAGCGTTGCGCGTTGCGGTCGTAGGTCCAGTTGATCGCAGGCGCTGGACCGTAGCCGGAGTAATACGCCTCGCGGAACGCGATCTGAGCGGCCGGCTTGGTCGACAGGTCCTCGTCGGCGGTCGGGGCCGGCGGCACCGGAGGCGGATCCAGCGGCGAGGGCTTCACCGGGCTTCGTTGCGACCATGCCGGAAACAGAACAATGTCATGGGGATTCACGAAGCTGGCGACCAAGAGGAACGGGCGCAGCGCTTCCGCATCACCGGCGCGACGGCTGGCGTAGCGCTCGGTGAGCCATGCGACGACGCGCTCGGCGATCAGCGGGTCGCGGCGAACACCCGCGTTGGCCAACGCCGCGCCGTGCGGCTCCGGGCCCACCCAGCCGGAGAAGCCGAAGGGCCCCAACGGATCCGCTTCCAGGTAACGCCGTACCGCTGCGGGATGGACCACCCCGTCGTCGTCATTGGTGGCTAACGGACGACTGGTCGTCGGGTCGGTGAGATCGGCATGCGAGATGTGCCACTTGCCGTCGTAGTGGGTGTCATATCCCGCCGCGCGGAACCAGTTGCCGAGGGTGGGCACCTCCCCTTTGCGGAGCCAGCGCATGCGGGAATCGTCGGCGGTCTTCCCGATGCCGTCCGTCTGGGTCACTCCATGGAGGTCGGGGTAGTGCCCGGTGAAGATTGTCGGGCGGCTGGGCACGCAGGCCAGGGATCCGGTGTAGTGCCGGACGAAGCTGACGCCGTGATCGAGAAACCACTTGCGCCCGAACAGCTTTTGGTCGCGCCACGCGAGCACGTCGGGGGCCTCGTACGGGGGCACCGCTCGTTCCTCGTCCGTCATGATGACGATGACATCGGGCCGTTCAAACACGGGCTTTCTCCAATCGGTTCGCCAGGCCCGCGAGCATCGAGTCGGACTGGCGCGCGACGAGGCGACACAGGGCGCGCTCGGCCAGCATTTGCATTGCGCGAGGCCCGATTTCGACTGTGCTCGTCAGAGTCACGAGAGTCTCTGTCCCGCCGGTGGGTACCAGTGTCCAGCGGTTGGTGACCCTTCGCAGGAGACCGGGCAGGCCTTCGATGTCGTAGGCGAGGACGCGCGGCGGGTCGAATTCGGTGATGCGCTCGACAAGGGTGTCTCGCTTCACCTGCACGCGTCGGGCGGTGCCGACCGGCCCGTGGTCCGGACCGGAAAACAAGATGCACGAGTGGTCGACGTTCTCGGCCCACGAACTGATCGACCCGAAGTCCGCGAGGACAACCCAGATGTCGCCCACGCCGGCCGCGATGGTGCGAGTCCGATGGATGTCGGCCACCCGTTCAAGCTACGCGAAAGCCGACCGACTCACCGGCCTAATGGGTGAGATGAAAGATCGTCTCGATCGCTATCGCCCCAGCACCGGCCGCGGTGACGATGGCGAGGGTCAGCCAATCGGCCGGTTTCGGCCGCGGCGGGTTGGCGGATAGCTGACCGACGCCCCCGCGGGCGGTGATCGCGTCGCCCATCTCGTCCGCGCGCCGCAGCGTCACGGTGATAGCGGCGGCCATCAAATCGATCAGCTCGATGGCGTGCCGTCGCCGCCGCGCCCTGCGGCTTTGCGGTACCGACTTAGGCCGCAGCCGCCGGGCGGCGTATAGGACCTGAAACTCGTCGATCAACATAGGGAAGGCGCGCAGCGCCAGCGCCAGCGACACGGCCCACTCGTCGACCGGAATCCGCAACATCTTCAGCGGTCGGCCCAATGTTGCTAGCGCAGGGCCGATTTCGGCGACATTCGTCGTCCACGACACCATCGCCCCCAGGCCGAGCAGCACCAAGGACAGCGCGGTGATGCGCAAGAAGTTCAATGATCCACCGAGTCCGATATGAAGCCCGCCGACTGGGACCACCGGAGCACCGCCGGCCAGTGCCGCGCTGACGAACCCGACGGCGAGTGCGATCCACAGCCACTTCGGGACCGACGGCACGGCGCCGCGCGGGATATGTGCAAGCCGCGCCGCCGCCGCCACCAGGGCCGCTACGACCGCGATTGTCACCCACCCCGGGTAGAACGTCAGCAGCACCGAAACACCGGCAACCACCAGCATTTTGGTGCCGGCCCACAGATCGTGAATCGCCGACGTGCCCGGTACCGGGACCAGCAACACGACTGGACGCGAGGATCGTCGGCCGGCGCCGGCCTGCGGGGCTGAGGTTGCTGTCACGACAGTCCTTTCGCCGCGGTCGGCATCGGTTCCAGCATGCCGTCACGAAGGTCCAGGGTGCGCGGGCAGAGCTCCTCCAGCCCGGCGATGTCGTGCGAGATGACCACCACCGTCAGACCCCGCTCACGGCGCAGGTCCTCCAACAGCGTCAGCAGACCGCGCTGGCTTGCCGCGTCCAGGCCGGCCAGTGGCTCGTCAAGGATCAGTGCACGCGGCGAACAGGCCAACAACCCGGCCAGCACAACGCGGCGCATCTGGCCGCCGCTGAGTTGGTCGATGCGCCGTTTGGCCAGCGTGGGATCGAGCCCCACCACGCTCAGCGCGACGGCTACCCGGTCTTCGTCCCGCGGCGAAAACCCAGCCGCGGAAGCCACTTCCAAGTCGACGCGGCTGCGCATCAATTGCAGTCTGGCCGCCTGGAACGACAGGGCCACAGCGCCCACCTGCTCATGCGCGGGACGGCCGTCAAGCAGGCAGATTCCGGATGTGGGAACCGTGAGTCCGGCCATGATCCACGCCAGCGTCGACTTTCCCGAACCGTTGCCGCCGTGGACCAGCAGACCGTCGCCCTGTTCCACGACGAAACTGATGTCCCGCAGCGCGGTCTTGGACCACGGTGTGCCGCTGCCGTATTCGTGGCCGACGCCAATGAGTTCCAGCACCGGGGCCTGCGCGCCGGGCGCGACCGCCAAGGGCGCGAAGGGGGCGCCGACGGCACCACCCATGTCGGCGTTGTCGGGAGATTCGCGGAGACGGATGACGCGGTCGGCGGTATCGGCCTCGTTGTTGTAATGCGTGATGTGAACCAGAGCGGTGTCGTGGCGCTTGGTGAGACCGGACAGCACACCCAGCAGGCTGTCGCGGCCCTGCTGATCGACCATGCTGGTGACCTCGTCGGCGATCAGAAGTGCGGGTTCGCGTGCGAGTGCCGCCGCGAGGGCGAGGCGCTGCAATTCCCCACCGGACAGGCTGCCGGTGTCGCGCTCGTCGAGGCCCTCGAGACCGACCTCTCGAAGCAGTTGGCCGACATCGACATTCGTACCCGGTGGCAGACCCCAGACCACATCGTCGGCGACCCGAGTGCCCAACACCTGGCTTTCGGGGTGCTGTAGCACCAGCGCAGTCCCGCCGAACTTGCCCAATCCCACCGCGCCGGGACGCTCGACGGTTCCCGCCGTCGGCTCCCGGCCGGCAAGGACGAGCATCAGGGTGGTCTTCCCCGAACCATTGGAGCCGGTGACCGCGATGTGTTCGCCCGCCCGGAGATCCAGACTGAGTTCGCTCAGCGCGTCCTGGCCGGTACCGGGGTAACGAAAGCGCACCTTGTCCAGCCGCACGGGAATCGGCGCGATAGGGATGTCCACCGCGGTGGCCAGGGCGTCGAGCTTGTGTAGATCCGGGACGCCGCGCATGCGTGTGATGAGGCGCGACAACGCCCACCAACCGATCAGCGACACGATCACGGTTGAGATGACGAAGTAAACAAGCGCCACCCAGGGCCAGTAACCGAGGACCAGGGCGAAGGACCGCTGCAAGAGGTTGGCCGGCTCCTGGAGATTGACCCGGCCCAGGAATGACGCCAGTCCATCCACGTTGGCCTTCATTGCGTCGAAGATGAGGTGACGAAGCCTGGTCATCAGCGCCAGTGAGCCGACCGACGCGGCGCCGAGGCCGACGCCGGCGATCAGTGACGAGAAGACGACGGTGGGGGTGCCCCGGCCTTTACGTCTGACGATTCCGACCAGGCCGCCGACGTACGCGCTGTGGAAGACCCCGATGAAACCGCCCATCCCGGCGATCAGGAAAGCAATCATCCCGGCGGCAACCGTCGTGGCAAACAGCGCCCGCAGCCGGTAGCGGAATGCGATCAGCGCCGTGGGCACCGTGCCCAGCAACGCGACCCCCGCGGCGAACGGAACAACGACAGCGACGATTGCGATGACCGCACACAAAGCCGCCATGACCGAAGCATGTGCGAGCTCGGCCGGTTCCAGGGGTCCACTCCGCGGGCGCGAACGGACGGGGTGCGGGGCGTTCACTTCATTTATTGTGCCAGGCCGCAGCGCCGCCTTCCTGCGACACAACACGTGATCTGCGGTTTTTGACTCGAGTAAGCCGCGTTGCCCTCTCCCATAGCAAAGCTATGCAACCATGGCTATATGAACTCACACGCCGCCAACCACACTGATGTCGTTGACGCCGCAAACGCCACGCCGCCTCAGCAACTGGGAGCGGATCTGCTCGCCGTGGTCGCGCGGCTCAACCGCCTGGCCACCCAGCGCATCCAAATGCCTTTGCCCGCAGCGCAGGCCAGGTTGTTATCCACCATCGACGTTCACGGCGAAGCCCGGATCGGTGACCTGGCCGCCGTCGATCACTGCTCGCAACCGACGATGACAACGCAGGTGCGCCGACTCGAAGAGGCCGGCCTGGTCACCCGAACAGTCGATCCTGGAGATGCGCGAGCGGTCCGAATTCGTATCACCGCCGAAGGCAAACGCACAATCAACGCGGTCAGGGCCGACCGCGCCGCGGCGATCGAACCGCAGTTAGCCCGACTCGAGGCGGCGGACCGGCAGGTCCTGACCGAAGCGGTCGAGGTGCTGCGCCGACTGCTCGACAATGCGTCATCCGCGGCTTCGTCCACGGGCCGCCGTAACACCCTGTGATCGGTGCGGCGCTGGTGGTACACGGGGCGCGGGGTAGACACTTAACAAGGGCCTGGGGGGTCAGAGCCTTGAGGCGGGACCAATTCGAGCTGACCGGTGATGAAAGGTGGCGGCCATGCGTCCGGATGTTCCCACCTCGTCGGCCGCCCCGCTGACCGTATGGCTCGGGCCCGTGCGATACGTCTTCGGACCCGGCCGCGACGTGATTGTGGGATACGGCCCGGGATGCGACATTCGCCTCGAGCGCCTGGCGACTGCCAATCAGCCACTGCCGCCACCCCGCCCCGATGTGGTGCTGCGGTTCACCGGCACCCAGTGGATGGCCATCGATCTCAGCCACAACGGCATCTTCGTCAACGGAGCGCGGATGCCGACGGTCCAGATTCGCGACGGCCTGGGAATCACCATCGGCGATCCGCAGCGCGGTCCGCGACTGGTCTTCCAAACCGCGAGCCGTCCGCCCGGACCTCCCCCGGGCAGGCCGCAGATTCCGACCAGAAGCCCGGCTCCTCCGCCACAACCCCCGACCCAGCGCGACACCCAGCGGATGCCCGTAGCCCGGCCGCAACCATCCGTGGCCGAGCGACCGAGCCAGCCCCAACCGTGGCCACAGACCCCGCCGCCCCCAGTCGCGGCGCCCCCTGTCGCGCCACCCGCCCCGCCACCGATACCACCACCCCTACCGCCACTCACGCAGGCGACCCCGCCCGCCAGTGAAGACGAGCAGGCCAAAGGCCCCGGTCTGATCGAGCGGATGGTCACCAGCAAGTTCCGCACGCCGCGCCCCTCGTTCCGTACCGCGGAACCCAATGCCACCCATCGCCTGCCGCTGGAACCCGGGGCGCGCACCAGCGGAGTAACCGCCTACCGCCTGGGACTCACCGTCGACGGGCGCCACACGCTCTCCGACATTTCGTTCACCGGCGGTCTGGGCACGCTGACCGCGGTCATCGGACCATCGGCCTCGCGTAACTCCGCACTGCTCGGGCTGCTCGCCGGCACCAGGGACCCCAGCTCCGGTCGCATCACCGTTGACGGCCACGACGTGCACGCCGAGCCGGAGGCCATGCGCAGCCGCATCGGGTTCGTGGCGCGTGACGACCGCCTGCACCGGCAGCTCACCGTCGAACAGACCCTCGGCTACGCGGCCGAATTGCGCCTGGCGCCGGACGTGCCTCCAGAGCACCGTGAGCGTCTGGTCGAGCAGATTCTCGAAGAACTCGAACTGGCGCCCCACCGGGCCACCCGGATCGGCAAGCTCGCTCCCGAGGTACGCCGGTGCGCCTCGATGGCGGTCGAGCTGATCACCAGGCCGACCATGCTGGTGGTCGACGAGCCCACCGAGGGACTGGATGCGGCCCAGCAGAGCCACGTGATGGCAATCCTGCGGCGCCAGGCCGACATTGGCTGTGTCGTCGTGGCCGCCGTGTCGTCGCCTGCGTCGCTGACCCAGCTGAACATGTGCGACCAGCTACTCGTGCTGACCGCCACCGGAACCACCGCTTTTCTCGGGCCGCCCCTGCAGGTCGAGTCCTCGATGGGCACCAACGACTGGTCGAACATCAGCGCGCGGCTGACCGCCGACCCCGACGGAGCCCACCGCGCTTTCCTCGCGCAGCCCACCGTGCCGACCACACCTCCGGATGTCGCCGCACCCTGGCCGCTGCCCGCCCGACTCCCGCTGAACCGGCAAGTCCGGTTGCTGGCCAGGCGGGAAGTTCGCCTGACCTTCGCCCACCGCATCTACTTCTGCTTCTTGGTGCTCCTGCCGTTCGCGTTGGCGGGGCTGGCACTGCTCATTCCGGGTGATTCGGGATTGGAGCGGCCCAAGCCGGGCAGCAGCAACCTGCACGAAGCCATCGAGATCCTGGCCGCGCTCAACGCAGCCGCGGTCCTCATCGGCACCGCGCTGACGATCGGCGCCCTGGTTCGCGAACAGCGCATCTTCCCCCGCGAGCAGACCGTCGGACTCTCGGCGTGGGCCTACCTGATCGCCAAGGTCATCGTGCTCGGCCTGGCCGCGGCCATCCTCACGGCCATCGTGTTCGCCATCGTCGTCGCCGTCAAAGGCGGACCGGCGCACGGCGCGGTCCTGCTACGCAACGCGACGGTCGAGCTGTACGTGAGCGTGGCCGCCACGGCCATCGTGTCGGCGGTGGTCGGGCTGGCGTTGTCGACGCTGGGCAGGTCCCGGCGGGAAGTCCTGCTGCTGCTCGCGCCGGTGATTCTGGCATCGATGCTGTTCAACGGCAGCCTGGTGCAGCTGGTCAGCAATTGGGGCCTCCAGCAGATCTCCTGGCTCGTCCCGGCCCAGTGGGGTTTCGCGGCCTCGGCGTCGACCGTCGATCTCCGCAGGGTTGACTCGCTGGCCGCCAACGTCGAGATGTGGACCCACTACAGCGGATGGTGGGTGTTCGACATGATGATGCTTGCGCTCTTCGGCGCGGCGGCGGCCATATTCACCCTCTACCGGTTGCGGCCGCCCCAGAAGACTCCGCGCCGACCCTCGCAGCGCGACCAACAGGAACCGAGTCGACAGTCGCGCTGAGAAGTGGTCGACGGCACCTCGGGACCGCAATGTGAGCGTTATCCACCGCTTATTCCCCGCGGAGGCAGGCGCAGGTTACGGTCGAGTCATGGCGTCAGACAACACAAATACTGCCGAGCAGCTGCGCAATGCATTGGACGGGCGTTGGCGTGACGTGCGCAACCAGCTCCGCAAAAGCTTCACCGAGGACCTTTTCCGTCCGCACTACACCCCGAACACGGTGATCGCCCGCACCAAGGTGGCCGAGCAGATGCGGATCATGGCCGCATTCGGCGCCGCCGGGGACTCGTTCCGCAAGGAGCACGGTGGCACCGGTGACGTCGGGGCGGCGATCACGATGATCGAGATGCTCGCGATGTCGGACCTGTCGCTGATGGTGAAGGCCGGAGTGCAGTGGGGCCTGTTCGGCGGCGCTGTCGAGAACCTGGGTACCGAGCGTCATCATGAGGCCTACGTGAAGCAGATCATCAGCCTCGAACTGCGTGGGTGTTTCGCGATGACCGAGACTGGACATGGCAGCGACGTTCAGTCGCTCGAGACGACGGCGACGTACGACCCCGAGACGGAGGAGTTCATCATCGACTCCCCCACCCCGACGGCCCGTAAGGACTACATCGGTGGCGCTGCCGAAACTGCTAGCATGGCATCGGTTTTCGCTCAACTGATCACCACCGAGGACGGCAAGCCGGTCAATCACGGCGTGCACTGCCTGCTGGTCCCGATCCGCGACGCCGACGGCAATGACCTCCCCGGGGTGACGACGTCGGACTGCGAATACAAGGGCGGTCTGCCCGGCGTCGACAACGGACGCATCGTGTTCGACCACGTTCGCGTCCCCCGGGTGAACCTGCTGAACAAATACGGCGACGTCGCACCGGACGGCACCTACAGCTCACCGATCGAAAACCCCAACCGCCGGTTCTTCACGATGCTGGGCACCCTGGTCCGCGGCCGAATCACGGTGGGCGGCAGCGCGGGCGCCGCCGCTCGCGTCGCGCTGGACATCGCCACGCGATATGCGTTGCAGCGCAAGCAGTTCACCGCGCCCGGCGAAGACAGCGAAGTGTTGATCATGGACTACTTGGTGCATCAGCGCCGCCTGTTCCCGCTGATCGCCAAGTCATACGCGCTGCAGTTCGCCCAGAACGAGCTGGTCAGCAAGTGCCACGATATTCAGACCGCGGACGAGCCCGATGCCGAAGAGCAACGCGAATTGGAGTCCCGCGCAGCGGGTTTGAAGGCAGCCAACACATGGCATGCCACCCGAGCGATTCAGGAGTCCCGCGAGGCCTGCGGTGGCGCGGGCTACATGGCCGAGAACCGGTTGGTCGCGCTGCGGGGTGACACCGACGTTTTCACCACCTTCGAGGGCGACAACCACGTGCTGACCCAGCTGGTCGCCAAGGAGCTGCTGACGGCCTACGCCGACGACATCAAGAGCATGAGCCCAGTCGAATGGGTGCGCTTCGCGGCGAGCACTGTCGGCGACCAGGTCATCAAACGCACTGCGGCAGAAACGATTATCCAAACGATCGTCGACGCGCGTCAAGACAGTGAGGAGGAAGGCAGCCTCTTCAACCGCGGCACGCAGATCAAGATGTTCGAGGATCGCGAACAGTACCTGCTGGCGTCCGTCGCGCGTCGGCTGCAGGCCAAATCCAAAGAGATGTCGGAGTTCGAGGCGTTCAACTCAGTGCAAGACCATGTGCTGCACGCCGCCACTGCGCACATCGACCGGGTGACCCTCGAAGCGTTCGTCGCCGGGATCGAGGCCTGCCCTGACGAGGACGCCCGCGAGTTGCTCGGCATCGTGTGCGACCTATATGCCCTGTCGGTGATCGAGGACGACAAGGCGTGGTACGTCGAGCATCGACACTTGTCCACCGAAAGGGCAAAAGCGGTCACACGGGGGATCAACGATCGGTGCCGCGCGCTGCGCCCGCATGCGAAGACCCTCGTCGAGGGTTTCGGGATCCCGGAGTCGCTGCGTTACGCCGAGATGCTGCACCCCGAGAACTTGGCGGACGCGGTCTCGAGCTGACGGGGCAAGCACTTTCCCGAGTAATCATATTGCAGCACAATGTTATTCGTTCGTTATTCGTTCGGAATCTTGCCGAGCGCTTCGAGCTTGCCGGTTGAAGAAATTCGGAACTTGACCGTGCCGATGCCGGTGGGACAGCACGGCTGATCGCTGCCCTTGCGCCATTGATACCGAACGGTGACAGTGTCGTCCGAGGGCGGCAGCACGGTTATGTACGGCTTCGGGTGCGTGGGTGCACCTAGCGCGGTGTTGTGATCGAAGAACAACAACTGCTGCGGTGTCGACTCGCTGGCAATGGTTGGAATGATCTGCACCCAGTACAACCGGCAATTTCGAGTATGGCCCCGGGCAATTTCGACCCAATTCGAACCCGGCACCGTCACGGGAATTGAAGCGATGGCCTGGCGCACCGTGTCGGCCTTCGGTCCGTCGGACTCCTTGCATGTGTCGGGCCGTGCGGCCGGTGGAGCTGAGGGCTGCGACCCGCAACCAGAGGCCAGCAAAACCAACAGGATCACAATCACCCGATGCACGCGGTGAGCTTAGCGAAGCCTGTGAATGTTCCACCGGTTTGGTCAAAAACCCAGCTCTGGGACCTTGTTCGCGCGGGGCCGCAGGTAACGTCGGATAAGGCGGCGGGTCAACGATGACCTGCGATAACGCGACCTGCGGCAGCCGGATTGGCCGGCAATTTCACAGCCGCATCTTCTCCGTTGAGAGGAAGCCGTAAAGCGGCGGAAATTTCGGACATAAAGGCTGAAATATGGCTGCCGCACAATGAACTGACCCGATGCAGAGCTAACCCGATCGCAATCGAGGGAGGGATGTAAGCGTGGCCAGGGAGTCCATGGCACCAGACAAGGATGCCGTGAACACCATGTGCGCGTACTGCGGCGTCGGTTGTGGCATGGTGTTGCAAGTCACAACGGATCACCAAAGCGGTCGCCGTCACGTCGCGAAGTCGGTTGGCAACAAAGAACATCCAGCTAACTTCGGTCGACTGTGCACCAAGGGCGCCACCACCGCCGACATGCTCAAAGCACCGGGCCGGATGGAATCGGCACATCTGCGCCCTGCCCGGGGCGAACCGGTCAAGCCCATCGATCCGGACAAGGCGATCACCCACTGCGCAAACCGGTTACGGACGATCATCGAGGAGCACGGACCCGATTCCTTTGCCATGTATGTGTCCGGTCAGATGTCCATCGAGGCGCAGTACCTGGCGAACAAGCTGACCAAAGGCTTCATCGGCACGAACCAGATCGAGTCGAACTCACGGCTGTGCATGGCCAGCGCGGGTTCTGGCTACAAGCTCTCCCTGGGTGCGGACGGCCCGCCGGGTTCATACCAAGACTTCGAGCACGCCGACGTCTTCTTCGTCATCGGCGCGAACATGGCCGACTGCCACCCCATCTTGTTCCTGCGCATGATGGATCGCGTCAAAGCCGGCGCGAAACTGATCGTCGTCGACCCCCGCCGCACCGCGACCGCCGACAAAGCCGACCTCTTCCTTCAGATCTCGGCCGGCTCGGATCTCGCACTGCTCAACGGGTTGCTGCAGCAGATCATCGAGAACGGGCACACCGATCCCGAGTTCATCGCGGAGTTCACCGACGGCTGGGAGGTGATGCCCAGTTTCCTGGAGCAGTACACCCCCGACAACGTCAGCGAAATGACCGGCATCCCAGCAGAAGACATCCGCGCGGCGGCCCGCATGATCGGCGAAGCCGAGAACTTCATGAGCTGCTGGACGATGGGTCTCAACCAAAGCACCCACGGCACGTGGAATACCAACGCCATCTGCAATCTACACCTGGCCACCGGCGCGATCTGCAAGCCGGGCAGCGGCCCATTCTCCCTTACGGGACAACCTAATGCGATGGGTGGCCGCGAAATGGGATACATGGGCCCGGGCTTGCCGGGCCAGCGATCGGTGGCATCGGACGACGACCGCGAATTCGTCGAGAACCAGTGGGGCGTCCCCCGCGGAACGCTACGCACCGACGTCGGCACCGGCACCATCGACATGTTCTCGCGCATGGCCGACGGTGAGATCAAGGCTTGCTGGATCATCTGCACCAATCCCGTTGCGTCGGTGGCCAATCGGAAGACGGTGTTGGCGGGCCTGGAACGCGCCGAATTGGTCATCGCCCAGGACACCTTCTTCGACACCGAGACCAACGAATACGCCGACGTGCTGTTGCCGGCGACGTTGTGGACCGAAGCCGAGGGGGTGATGGTCAATTCCGAGCGCAACATGACGCTGTTCCAGCCAGCGGTCAAGCCGCTGGGTATGGCAATGCCCGACTGGCAGATCATCGCCCGGATCGCTTGCGAGATGGGCTTTTCGGAGGCTTTCAGCTATAACAGCGCCGAGGAAGTCTTCGAAGAAATCAAGCGGTTCTCCAATCCCAAGACCGGGTATGACCTGCGCGGCGTCAGTTACGAGCGGCTGCGCCAGAGCCCACTGCAGTGGCCGTGCGCACCCGAGAGTGCCGGCGACCGCAACCCGATCCGCTATCTCAATGACGGTGTCAGTCAGACGCAATTCGTCGGCGAGGACGGCCACGTGCCGCGGCTGGCCTTCCCCACGCCGAATGGTCGCGCGGTGTTCTTTGCCCGCCCGCACCTGCTGCCCGACGAAATGCCCGACGACGACTACCCGTTCCTGTTGAACACCGGGCGCCTGCCGCACCAATGGCACACGATGACCAAGACGGGCAAGGTCGCTAAACTCAACAAACTCAATCCCGGGCCGTTCGTGGAAATTCACCCCGACGACGCCGTCCGACTGCAGGTCCGCCACCAAGACCCGATCGAAATCGCTTCCCGCCGTGGCCGTGCCGTGCTGCCCGCTGTCGTCAGCGACCGGGTTCGGCCAGGAAACTGCTTCGCCCCGTTCCACTGGAACGACGCCTTCGGCGAATACCTGTCGATCAACGCGGTCACCAACGATGCGGTGGACCCGATCTCGAACCAGCCGGAATTCAAGGCGTGCGCCGTCACGCTGACGAAAGTCACCGTCTCCCAGCCAGAACCAGCCACCGAGCCCACGCCTCCGATAGCCACCGACACACCAGAACCCGCGCCCACGGAGGTACGAGAAATCAGCGTGTCACAAGTCGACGCCCTCGGCGAATTGCTCGGCTTGACAGCCAAACCCGCGCCGAACTTCGACGAGCTCGGTCGTTCATACCTTGCCGGGATGCTGACCGGACTTCGATCGGAAGGCGGCCGTCACGCCGGCGGAGTCCCCACGCTGCCGCAGAGCGCGCCCTTCGATCCCGGTACCCGGCTGTGGGTCGATGGCCTGTTCGCGGGGATGTTCTCGCGCGTCGACGCACCGTTGGTGCGCGTCGACACACCCGAGTCGGCGCCGACGCCCGCCGTCAAAGAGCCGACGATCGAGCCGCCCGATCCCACACCCACCGCCGAGCGGGCCCCGATCGTGCTGTTGTGGGCCTCACAGACCGGGAACGCCGAAGAGCTTGCCGACGACATCGCCGCGCAACTGGGCGACGCCCAGTTGGCGGTCGCCCTGTACAGCATGGATGACTTTCCGGTGGCCGAGTTGGCCGCGACACGGGAACTGCTGCTGATCACCAGCACCACCGGTGACGGCGAGGCGCCGGACAACGGCGCAAGCTTCTGGCGGGCGCTGACGTCCGACGGCGCGCCGCAGTTCACCGACACGCGTTACGCGGTGCTGGCGCTGGGCGACTCGAACTACGACGATTTCTGCGGCCACGGACGCAACCTCGATGCGCGCCTCGCGGAGCTCGGGGCGACGCGCATCGTCGAACGGGTCGACTGCGAACCCGACTACGAGGACGCCGCGGCGAAGTGGTTGGGCGAGGTCGTTGAGGCGCTGAGCAAAGCGCCCACGGCCGTCGGCCGGGACGGGAAGGCGTCGGCACCCGCCGCGCGCCCCGCGGCTGCGGTGCCGTCTCGCTCCCTGCCCGGAGCCGGCGGCTACAACAAAAAGCATCCGCTGATCACCGGCATGGTCCGCAACACCATGCTGAGCCAGCCGAAATCGACGAAAGACGTGCGGCAGTTGGTGTTCAGCCTGCCGGAAGAAACCGTCAGCTATGAGGCCGGTGACGCGCTCGGGGTGTGGCCGCGCAACTGCGGACAATTGGTCGACGAGTGGCTGTCACTCACCGGCTTGAACGCCGATGCCACGGTGGAAGTCCGCGACCATGGGTCGATGTCCTTGCGAGACGCGCTCACCGAGCGCTACGAGATCGCACACATCAGCCCGGATCTGCTCCGCTTCGTCCAGCAACGCAGCGGCGACACCGACCTCGCCGAGTTGATGAAGCCGGAGAACAAACGCGCACTGTCGGATTGGTCGTGGGGACGACAGTCGGTTGACCTGCTCGCCCAGTTGCCGGTCACCGCATCGGTGGACGAGTGGATCAGCATCCTCAAACCGCTTCAGCCGCGGCTGTATTCGATCTCGTCCAGCCCCAAGGAAACCCCGCGGGAAGTCCACCTGACGGTCTCGCCGGTGCGCTACAACTTCAAGGGCGTGCCGCGTCGAGGGGTGTGCTCGACATACCTCGCGGACCGCTCGCCCGGCGACGACGTCGCCATCTACGTGCGGCCGTCGAGCAATTTTCGGCCGCCCCGCGATCCGGACACTCCGATGATCATGATCGGCCCGGGCACCGGGATCGCGCCCTTCCGCGGCTTTCTGCAGGAGCGGCGCGCACTCGGCCACTCCGGCCCCAACTGGTTGTTCTTCGGCGAGCAGCACGCGGCCACCGACTACTACTACCGCGACGAGCTCGAGCAGATGCGCGACGACGGATTCCTTACCGAGCTGGACCTCGCGTTCTCGCGAGACCAGCAAGACAAGGTCTACGTGCAGCATTTGATGCGCAACCGTGGGGCTCAGCTGTGGAGCTGGCTGCAGGACGGCGCCCAGTTATATGTTTGCGGCACCGCTGACCCCATGGCCAAAGACGTCGATCGGGCGCTGTGCGACATCGCCGCCGAATTCGGCAAGCTCGACCCGGGCGCGGCGAAGGCTTTTGTCCAGTCGTTGAGCAGCGACAAGCGCTACCACCGAGACGTCTACTAGTCCCGGCGCCCGCGACTCGCGGATCCCGTAATACGACGGAAACATCCCACACCCGCCGCTGAAACATCTGCGTCGCACGATTCACTCGAGATCCGGTTACGCGCTCGAGGAAGGACGCCCACCGTGGCTTCCGAGTTTGACGGGCCCTGCGGGGAGGCCATGCGGAACGCCTGCCCATTGCGGTGTGGGCTGCGGCATGGCGCCGCCGGTGACGGCGTGATCGATGGCCAGGAGTCGGCATGCGACTGGGCGGGTTTACCTATCAATTTGGACTTCGCGTTCTCCCAGCAGCAGCGTGACAAGGTCTACGCGCAGCATCTCATGCGCAGGCGCGGGGCCCAGTTGTGGCGATGGTCGCACGACGGCTCGCCGCTGTGTGCCTGCGAAAACGCCGGCCAGGAGCGCTTCTACCCCAGCACGGCCGAGCCCCTCTCCCGCGGATAGCGAC
>DASYBR010000201.1:0-10506 GCA_036500645.1 Mycobacterium sp.
CTGGGGACCGAACTGTCGCTCGAGCCCGCGTTATATGACGAGGTATGGTCTTGGGGCACCAAGGCATTACAGCTTGAGCCCGAATCGGGGGTGCGATCGTGAATGTGGCTCTTCGGCGTATCTGGGCCAAAGACCTTGATGTCGCGACTCTTTATGAGTTGCTGAAGTTGCGGGTCGAGGTGTTCGTCGTCGAACAGGCCATTCCGTATCCGGAGCTGGATGGTCGCGACCTGCTCTCCGAGACGCGGCACTTCTGGCTGGAAACGCCTGAGGGAGAGGTGATCTGCACATTGCGCTTGATGGAGGAGCACGCCGGGGGCGAGAAGGCATTCCGGATCGGGCGGCTGTGCACCAAGCGGGACGCGCGCGGCCAGGGCCACACCACCCGGTTGTTGCGCGCCGCGCTGGCGGAGGTGGGGGACTACCCGTGCCGGATCAACGCGCAGACTTATCTGGCCGAAATGTACGCCCAGCACGGGTTCGTCCGTGATGGTGACGATTTCGTCGACGACGGCGTCCCGCACGTGCCGATGCTGCGTCCCGGCTCCGGCCTGGCGGAGAAGCCGTGAAGCCGTACCCGTTCAGCGCGATCGTCGGGCATGATCAGCTGCGACTCGCCCTGCTGCTGTGTGCCGTCCGGCCGGAGATCGGCGGAGCGCTGATCCGTGGCGAGAAGGGCACCGCCAAGTCGACGGCCGTCCGTGGGCTCGCCGCGGTGCTGTCCGCGGCGACCGGGAACACCGAAGGGGATCCGGCTGCCGGGCTGGTCGAAATGCCGCTCGGCGCAACCGAAGACAGGGTGATCGGTTCACTGGACCTGCAGCGGGTCCTGCGCGACGGTGAGCATGCGTTCGCACCCGGACTGTTGGCCCGCGCGCACGGCGGCGTGCTCTACGTCGACGAGGTCAACCTATTGCACGATCATCTGGTCGACGTGCTGCTCGACGCCGCCGCGATGGGGCGGGTCCACATCGAACGCGACGGCATCTCGCATTCGCACGAGGCCCGGTTCGTGTTGATCGGCACCATGAATCCCGAAGAGGGCGAACTGCGTCCGCAGCTGCTGGACCGGTTCGGCCTCACCGTCGACGTGCACGCGTCGCGTGATGTCGATGTAAGGGTGGAGGTGATTCGGCAGCGCATGGCCTATGAGGCCGACCCCGACGCGTTCGCCGCTCGATACGCCGACGCCGACGCCGAGCTCGCCCGGCGCATTGCCGCGGCACGCGCGCTCGTCGACGATGTGGAGTTGCCCGACAACGAATTACGCCGCATCGCGGCGGTGTGCGCGGCGTTCGATGTTGACGGCATGCGGGCGGATCTGGTGGTGGCCCGCACCGCCGCCGCGCACGCGGCCTGGCGCGGCGCGAAAACCGTTGAGGAGCAGGATATCCGGGTGGCCGCCGAATTGGCGCTGCCGCACCGGCGCCGACGAGACCCATTCGACGACCCCGGCATCGACCGCGACCAACTCGACGAGGCGCTGAACCAGGCCGGTGAAGATTCCGATCCTGATCCCGACCCACCGGAGGGCGGCCAGTCGCCCGATGGCGAAAGTGATCTGGCACAACAGGACTCGCAGTCGACCACCGGCCCGAGGCGCCCACCGCAACCGAAACCCAGCGCTGCGCCGTCGAAGACCTTCCGCGCCAGGGCGCTGCGGGTGCCCGGCGTCGGCGAAGGCGCACCCGGGCGACGGTCGCGGGCCCGCAACACGACCGGCAGCGTGATCGGGGCCGCCGATGCCGGCGACACGAGTTCCGGCGCGCGCGGATTGCATTTGTTCGCCACCCTGCTGTCGGCCGCCGAGCGTGCGGCGGCCGGGCCATTGCGGCCGGGTCCCGACGACGTGCGGCGTGCCGTCCGCGAGGGACGCGAGGGTAACCTGGTGATCTTCGTCGTGGACGCCTCGGGATCGATGGCCGCGCGGGATCGGATGGCCGCCGTCAGCGGTGCCACTTTGTCGCTGCTGCGCGACGCTTATCAGCGCCGTGACAAGGTCGCCGTCATCACGTTCCGCCAGCAGGAGGCCCGGCTGCTGCTGCCGCCGACCTCGTCGGCGCACATCGCCGGCCGGCGACTGGCCCGATTCGACACCGGCGGCAAGACTCCGCTGGCCGAAGGCCTTCTCGCCGCACGTGAATTGATCGTCCGGGAGAAGGCGCGCGATCGGGCCCGGCGTTCCCTGGTGGTGGTGCTTACCGACGGCCGGGCCACCGCCGGGCCGGACCCCTTGGGCCGCAGTCGTATTGCGGCGGCGCGGTTGGCAGCCGAGGGTGCCGCCGCCGTGGTCGTGGACTGCGAAACGTCCTATGTGCGATTGGGGTTGGCCGAGCAGCTTGCCCGCCATCTCGGTGCGCCCGCGGTGCGGCTGGAGCAATTGCACGCGGATTCCCTGACGCGCGCCGTGCGTGACGTCGCCTGAGTAGGGTAACCGGTTATGCCACAGGGAGTTCCGGCTCGAGTGCCGGATGACGGTCTCACCACCCGGGCGCGGCGCAATACGCCGGTGCTGGCGGTGCATACCGGGCCCGGCAAGGGAAAGTCGACGGCGGCGTTCGGAATGGCGTTGCGGGCCTGGAACGCCGGACTCGCGGTCGCGGTATTCCAGTTCGTCAAGAGCGCCAAGTGGAAGGTGGGCGAGGAGGCGGCCTTCGCTCAGCTCGGAAAGTTGCACGAACAACACCAGATCGGCGGACCCGTCGAATGGCACAAAATGGGTGCCGGCTGGTCCTGGACGCGTAAGGCGGGCAGCGAAGTCGATCATGCGGCGGCGGCGGCCGACGGATGGGCCGAGATCTCGCGCCGACTGGCCGCGCAGCGTCACGACTTCTACGTGCTGGACGAGTTCACCTATCCGCTGAAATGGGGCTGGGTGGACGCTGACGAGGTGGTGGACGCGCTGTTGGCGCGACCCGGTCACCAGCATGTGGTCATTACCGGACGCGACGCCCCCCAGCGGTTGATCGACGCCGCCGACCTGGTCACCGAGATGACCAAGGTCAAGCATCCGATGGACGCGGGGCGCAAGGGCCAAAAGGGCATCGAGTGGTGAGTGTCCCCGCGGTGGTCATCGCCGCGCCGGCATCCGGCAGCGGAAAGACCACCGTGGCAACGGGTTTGATCGGCGCTCTGCGGCAGGCGGGGCATGCGGTAGCGCCGTTCAAGGTCGGCCCGGATTTCATCGACCCCGGCTATCACGGTCTGGCCGCCGGGCGGGCGGGCCGCAACCTCGACCCGGTGTTGGTCGGGGAGCACCTCATCGGCCCGCTGTACGCCCACGGCGCCGCGGGCGCGGACGTCGCGGTGATCGAGGGGGTGATGGGACTGTTCGACGGGCGGATCGGTCTCGGCACGACTACCCCCGCGGCCGGCTCGACCGCCCACGTCGCCGCCCTGCTGGGGGCGCCGGTGCTTCTGGTGGTCGATGCGCGCGGCCAGAGCCAGAGCATCGCCGCACTGCTGCATGGCTTTTCAACGTTCGACACCGCAACCCGCGTCGCCGGAGTGATCCTGAACCGGGTCGGCTCGCAACGGCACGAGCACGTGCTGCGGCAGGCGTGCGAGCAAGCCGGCGTCGCGGTGCTGGGCGCGATTCCGCGCACCGCTGAATTAGAGTTGCCGACAAGGTATCTGGGTCTGGTCACCGCCGCGGAGTACGGGCGGCGGGCCCGGCTCGCGGTCGACGCGATGACCGCGTTGGTCGCCCGTCACGTCGACCTGAAGGCTGTGGTCGCGGCCTGCGTGATCCGGGCCGCGGATGCGCCGTGGAACCCGGCGGCGGCCATCGGAAAGACCACCGCGGAGACCACGGCCCACGCCACGGTGGCGATGGCGGCCGGGAAGGCCTTCACCTTCGCCTACACCGAACATGCCGAGCTCCTGATTGCGGCCGGCGCCGAGGTTGTCGAATTCGACCCGCTCGTCGACGCGCTGCCCGAGGGCACGGACGCGGTGCTGTTGCCCGGCGGTTTCCCCGAGCAATTCACCGCGGAGCTCGCGGCCAACGAAGTCGTCCGTCGGCAGATCAACGAGCTGGCCGCCGCAGGCGCGCCGATACACGCCGAATGCGCCGGGCTGATCTACCTATCCGCCGAACTCGACGGCCACCCGATGTGTGGTGTGCTGGACGGGTCGGCGAGCTTCACCTCACACCTCACGCTGGCCTACCGCGACGCCGTCGCGGTGGCCGACTCGCCGCTGTATTCGGTGGGGCAGCGGGTAGTCGGGCACGAATTCCACCGGACCGCAGTCACTTTCCACCACAGTTATCCGCCCGCGTGGATGTATCAGCTGCGCGACGGCGAACGTGGCGGCGATTCGGTGCGCGACGGCGTCGTGCACGGCGGCGTGCACGCGTCGTATTTGCATACCCACCCGGCCGCGGCGCCCGGCGCGGTAGCGCGCTTCGTCGCCCACGCAGCTGCCCGGCGTAAACGCCGCGCTGGCGATCGCCACTAGCTAACCCGATGGTGTCGCCCACGCAGCTGCCCGGCGTAAACGCCGCGCTGGCGATCGCCACTAGGCTTGCCGGGTGACCGAAGACGCCTACCTCGCTGGATTGCGCCTGGCCGGCAAGAAGGTCGTCGTGGTCGGTGGGGGCACCGTCGCCCAGCGCCGGTTGCCCTTGCTCATCGCCAGCGGCGCGGACGTACACGTCATTTCCCGCAGCGCCACCAGGTCGGTCGAGGCGATGAGCGGGATCACCTTGTCCTTGCGCGAATATCGCGACGGCGACCTCGACGGAGCCTGGTATGCGATCGCGGCCACCGACGACCCGGAAGTGAACGCCGCCGTCGTCGCCGAGGCGGCACGGCTCCACATCTTCTGTGTCCGCGCTGACATCGCCGTCGAGGGGACGGCGGTCACACCCGCGTCCTTCAGCTACGCGGGGCTGTCGGTCGGGGTGCTGGCCGGCGGTGAGCACCGCCGGTCGGCGGCGATCCGCTCGGCGATCCGTGAGGCGCTGCAGCAAGGTCTCATCACGGCCGAGCCCGCCGACGACGTCGTACGCGGTGGGGTAGCGCTGGTCGGCGGCGGCCCCGGTGACCCCGAACTGATCACCGTGCGCGGCCGTCGCCTGCTCGCCCAGGCCGACGTGGTGGTCGCCGACCGGCTCGCGCCCCCCGAACTGCTCGCCGAGCTGCCACCGCATGTGGAGGTCATCGACGCCGCCAAGATCCCCTATGGCCGCGCCATGGCCCAGGACGCGATCAACGACGTCATGATCGAGCGAGCGCGGGCCGGGAATTTCGTGGTGCGCCTCAAAGGCGGGGATCCCTTCGTGTTCGCCCGCGGCTACGAAGAGGTTGTGGCGTGCGTTGACGCCGGAATCCCTGTGACCGTGGTGCCGGGTGTGACCAGCGCCATAGGTGTGCCCGCGTTGGCGGGTGTTCCGGTCACTCATCGGGCGATAAATCACGAGTTTGTGGTGGTCAGCGGCCATCTCCCGCCGGGGCATCCCGAATCGTTAGTGAATTGGGATGCACTGGCCGCGATGTCAGGCACGATCGTTTTGCTGATGGCCGTCGAGCGAATCGAGCTGTTCGCCGACGTCCTTCTAAAAGGTGGCCGACCTGCGGATACGCCGGTGCTGGTGGTTCAACACGGAACGACGGCCGCGCAGCATACTTTGCGGGCCAGCCTTGCCGACACGCCGGAAAAGATCCGCTCCGAAGGCATTCGACCTCCCGCGATCATCGTGATCGGGGCCGTCGCGGCGTTCGGGCTTTAAACGGATCTTAAGATTACTGTAAGGTAACCCTTTATGACGGCTCTCAACGAAACAGAGCGCGCTGCCCAAAATTGGGCCGCTTCCGCGCGCCCCGATCGTCCAGCCCCGACGCGCGCTGCGCAACCGGCGGAGACCGCCTCACCACCTACCCCGACACGTGTTAGTAAGTACTACCCGGCCTGGTTGCCTTCCCGGCGCTTCATCGCGGCGGTCATCGCCATCGGTGGCATGCAGTTGCTCGCGACCATGGACAGCACCGTCGCCATCGTCGCGCTTCCCAAGATTCAAAACGAGCTCAGTCTTTCCGACGCGGGCCGTAGCTGGGTGATCACCGCGTATGTGCTGACATTCGGCGGACTCATGCTGCTGGGCGGCCGGCTCGGCGACACCATCGGGCGTAAGCGCACCTTCATCGTCGGTGTCGCGCTTTTCACCATCTCGTCCGTGCTGTGCGCGGTCGCCTGGGACGAGGCGACGATGGTCATCGCCCGGCTGTCGCAGGGGGTTGGGTCCGCGATCGCCTCGCCGACCGGTTTGGCGCTGGTAGCGACCACGTTCCCGAAGGGTCCGGCGCGTAACTTCGCAACGGCCGTGTTCGCCGCGATGACGGCGGTCGGTTCGGTGATGGGCCTGGTGGTCGGAGGGGCGCTGACCGAGGTGTCATGGCGGCTGGCGTTCCTGGTGAACGTGCCGATCGGCTTGGTGATGATCTACCTGGCCCGCACCGCCCTGCGCGAGACCAACCGGGAGCGGATGAAGCTCGACGCGACCGGGGCCATGCTGGCCACGCTGGCGTGCACCGCCGCCGTTTTCGCCTTCTCGATGGGACCGGAAAAGGGCTGGGTTTCGCTGACCACCATCGGCTCGGGCGTGGTGGCCTTCGGAGCCGCGATCGCCTTCATCATCGTGGAGCGCACGGCCGAGAACCCCGTCGTCCCGTTTGACCTGTTCCGCGACCGCAACCGGCTGGTCACCTTCGTCGCGGTATTGCTGGCCGGTGGACTCATGTTCAGCCTGACGGTCTGCATCGGTCTGTATGTGCAGGACATCCTGGGCTACAGCGCGCTGCGTGCCGGTGTCGGCTTCATCCCGTTCGTGATCGGGGTGGGCATCGGCCTGGGGGTCTCTTCGCAACTGGTGTCACGGTTCTCGCCCCGGGTGTTGACGATCGGCGGTGGTTGCCTGCTACTGGGCGCGATGCTGTACGGCTCGGCGTTCATGCACCGGGGCGTGTCCTACTTCCCCAACCTGGTGTTGCCGATCGTCATCGGCGGCATCGGCATCGGCATCGTCGGTGTGCCGCTGACCCTGTCGGCCATAGCCGGCGTGGGTTTCGATCAGATCGGTCCGGTGTCGGCGATCGCGCTGATGCTGCAGAGCCTGGGTGGGCCGCTGGTGCTGGCCGTGATCCAGGCCGTGATCACTTCGCGCACCCTGTATCTGGGCGGCACCACCGGCCCGGTGAAGTTCATGAGCGACGCTCAGTTGAGCGCGCTCGACCACGGCTACACCTACGGATTGCTGTGGATAGCCGGCGTGGCCGTCATCGTCGGCGGTGCGGCGCTGTTCATCGGCTACACCCCCGACCAGGTCGCTCACGCGCAAGAGGTCAAGGAAGCGATCGACGCCGGGGAGCTGTAGCTCTTGGCGTTCCAGCGCCCGGACTCGCTAAGAGCCCCACAAGCTAGGCTTGCCCGCTGTGATCACCCGGATGTCCGAGCTCTTCTTGCGCACGCTGCGCGACGACCCCGCTGACGCCGAAGTACCCAGCCACAAGCTGCTGATCCGCGCCGGCTACGTTCGGCCCGTGGCGCCCGGCCTGTACAGCTGGTTGCCGCTCGGGCTGCGCGTGTTGCGCAGGATCGAGGGCATCGTCCGCGACGAGATGAACGCGATTGGCGGGCAGGAGATTCTGTTCCCGGCACTGCTTCCCCGCGCGCCGTATGAGACGACGAACCGGTGGACCGAGTACGGCGACAGCGTGTTTCGGCTCAAGGACCGCCGCGGCAACGACTACCTGCTGGGTCCCACCCACGAAGAGCTGTTCACGCTGACGGTCAAGGGCGAATACAGCTCCTACAAAGACTTTCCCTTGCTGCTGTTCCAGATCCAGAACAAATACCGCGACGAGGCCCGGCCCCGCGCCGGGATCCTGCGCGTGCGGGAGTTCCTGATGAAGGACTCCTACTCCTTCGACGTCGACGAGGCCGGGCTCAAGGCCGCTTACCACGCGCATCGACAGGCCTACCAACGCATCTTCTCCCGGCTCGGGGTGCGCTACGTCATCGTGTCCGCGGTATCGGGAGCGATGGGCGGCAGCGCTTCCGAGGAGTTTCTGGCCGAGAGTCCGGTCGGTGAGGACACCTTCGTGCGGTGCCTTCAGTCCGGGTACGCGGCCAACGTCGAGGCCGTCGTCACGGCCCGCCCCCAGGCGCGGCCCATCGACGGACAGCCGGCGGCGCAGGTCCACGACACGGGTGACACCCCGACGATCGCCACCCTGGTGGACTGGGCCAACGGAGCGGACCTCGGTCGCGCCGTCACCGCGGCGGACACCCTGAAGAACGTCTTACTCAAGGTTCGGGTGCCCGGCGAAGACTGGGAACTGCTGGCCATCGGGGTGCCGGGCGACCGCGAGGTCGACGAGAAGAGGCTGGGCGCGGCGCTGGAGCCCGCCGAATACACATTGCTCGACGACGCCGACTTCGCCAAATACCCGTTTCTCGTCAAGGGCTATATCGGACCGAAGGCATTGCAAGACAACGGAGTTCGTTACCTCGTCGATCCGCGGGTGGTGGCGGGCACCAGCTGGATCACCGGCGCGGACGAGCCCGGCAGGCACGTCGTCGGACTGGTCGCCGGTCGCGACTTCGCCGTCGACGACACCATCGAGGCCGCGGAGGTGCGCGACGGCGATCCGTCGCCCGACGGCGCGGGCCCGCTGGTCTCGGCGCGCGGTATCGAGGTTGCGCACATCTTCCAGCTCGGCCGCAAATACACCGATGCCTTCACCGCCGACGTGCTCGGCGAGGACGGCAAACCGGTGCGCCTGACGATGGGGTCCTATGGGCTCGGGGTGTCGCGGATGGTGGCTGTCATCGCCGAGCAGCACCACGACGAGCTCGGCCTGCGCTGGCCGCCGGCGGTCTCGCCGTTCGGCGTGCATCTGGTGATCGCCAACAAAGACGACCAGGCTCGCGCCGGAGCCACCGCCCTGGCCGCCGATCTGGACGGGTTGGGCGTCGAAGTTCTGCTCGACGACCGCCAGGCGTCGCCCGGCGTGAAGTTCAAGGACGCCGAATTGCTGGGCGTGCCCTGGATCGTCGTGGTGGGGCGGGGCTGGGCCGACGGCATCGTGGAGCTGCGGGACCGGTTCGGCGGCGAGACCCGCCAGCTGGCCATCGGGCCGTCACTGGCCACCGACATCGCGGCCGTTTTGGACGGCGGCTAGGCCCGATGGTGTCGACCCGCTTCGCCCGGCTCCGCCGCGCTCGCGATCGCCACTAGTCGTTCCCGCCCGGAAAGCTCGTCGTGATGGGCCAGGCGCCCAGTAGTCGGCTCCATCGGGAGGCCATCACGGCGCTCTGCGTCAGGGCCGTCGAGGCGAATGCGCGGTCGTCCGCGGTTTCGGCGTGTTCGACAACGACGCGCCAGGTGCCCGCGCAGTCGTTCTCCATCCGCGCGGCCAGCCGAGCCGAATCGGCCGCGCTGGCCACCAGCATGGGTAGCTGGTAGCCGGGCGCGGCGACCGGCGCGGTGACCTTGCGGGCGGTCAGCATCGCGATCACGTCGTCGCGGCGCTGGCGGTGCTGGCCGAGAGCCTCCACCACCAAATCGTTCACGCTGGGCGGCGACATCGCCGAAACGACGCCGTAGCCGTAGATCGTCGAGTGCTCGATGGCCAGCGCGTCGCACAGGGCCGCGTTGTCGGCGTCCTTGCCAGAACTCATATCGACGGACCTCCGGGCACCAGCGCGACCAGATAAGAAGCCGTGCAGGACGCGGCGATGGACGCGAGCAGCCCCGCCCGATAACCGGATTCACTCGCCACCAGTCGGCCGGCGCTGTCGGCCGACGCGTGCAGCGCGTTGATCACGTCGGAGACCGGCGGCGGAGGCGGCGGCGGCCCCGCCGGCTGGGCCGGGCGCGGGCTCGGGGTGGCGGTCTCGCTCGTCGAAGACGTGGTGAGCTTGCCGGCGGCGCGGGAGATCTCCGTCGAGAGGGCCCGGGCGTGGGCGGCGCGCTGGGTCGCGACCACCGACAGCGCGGCAGCGACCTGGGGGGGATTGCCGAGGGCCGCGGCGGCGGCACCCGCGAGCGCACTGTCACGCCTGGCCTGGTCCAACGGCCCGAGCAATTCTTCGACGGGCGGGGGCTTGGGCGGGGGCTTGCCGCAGGCGGACGCCACTACCCCGAGCGCAGCCAGAGCCGCGCCACCGGCGAGCACACCCCGCCTGTTGACGACGGAATCTGCGCTAGACACAAGCACATCCTGCCATCGGCACCAGGGTGCCCTTGATGCCAGGACGCGATCACGCCGTCACAGCCCATTACTGGCGTATCGTTGATAGCTGCTCTGGCGGAACGGCGTTCCGCCGGGACACTGGAGCCGCCCGGACTGTGGGGCGGCGACACCTCCAGACGACCGGACAACTCAAGATGAGGAGCTCGCCGTGACCACCGGGCTACCTTCGCAGACACAGGTGATCGAGCTACTCGGTGGAGAGTTTGCGCGCGCCGGATATGAGATCGAAGACGTGGTCATCGACGCC
>DASYBR010000202.1:0-6418 GCA_036500645.1 Mycobacterium sp.
TCGCCGCCAGCGTAGGCGCGGACGTCAGCGACGCTCCACCAGTCGTTGGGGGCCGCCGCAGTGAGGGTTATGCGAACGTACTGGATAGCGTTGCCCGGCAAGTCAATGGTGGTGAACTGGCCGGTTCCTTGTCCATCAGGCAGGACGGTATTCCAGCCTGTCCCGTTGGTGCTGGTTTGTACGGTATAGCCGCGCGGGTAGTCGCCGGTGGACGCGCCGGTGTCGAAGACGACTTGCCGGGCGCGGACGGCGGTGCCGAAGTCGACCTGCAGGTACTGGCCGGGGGCCTGGCCTTCACCGGTTGAGTAGCGCGTGCTGGCGTCGCCGTCGACGGCGTTGGCCGCGACGTCACCCGAGCAGCAAGGGTCGGTGGGCCCGCTGGGGCTGGCGGTAGCGGTCCAACCGGTGGGGTTGACCTGCCTCAGGAGCAAATGCTGCCCGAGATCGCCTTTCCAGACGAAGGTGGCCAGCGAGTCGCCAGGCAGCGTGTAGGTAAACCGCTGCTGGCCTTCCTGGACGGCAAATGCCTGCGCGTTGTCGTTTTCGTTGTGCGCGACCAGCACGGTCGAGCCATCCGGGTTCTGGAACGCGACGTCCTCAACCTCGCCGTTCCATCCGGTGGTGCCGAACGAGGTGCTGGCGATGCGCACGGCGCCCGGCTGGACGAACCTGGACAGCTGCCCGAGCGCGTAGTACTCCGCGTCAGGAGTGACCGTATCTCCCGGGCCGACGGTAACGATTCCGGTGCAGGTGCTGCATCCCCCGACGTGCGGTCCGCCAGTGGGATCGAGGGCCAGGTTCCAATTGATCACGGTGCTCGACCAGTTGCGAGTGGAGCCGATCTCCAGGTTCCTGGAATGCCACTTGAGCGTGTCGGAGAAGGTGTTCGCAGGATCTGCGGACTGGCTGCCCGAGCACTCGTCCATGAAAATCTTCAGCTTCGGGTACTCGTTGTGGAACGCCGTCATCGCGCTGGGGTCGCCGTAGTAGCAGTGGAACGCGACACCGGAGATCCACCTGGCCGCCGGGGTGGCCAAGACCTGTTGCGGGTAATCATTGATGTCGCCAACCTCGTCCGGCGGGGTGGAGGCAATGTCGTTGGGGTGCTCGGCCCAGTTGTGGTCGTAGGCGAAAATCTCGGTTCGCAGGTGCGCGGCCTTGATCATCGGGCCGAGATCCTCGATGACCGCGGCCTCCTGCGCCGACGGCATGTCGGTCCCCGGATAACCGGAGGGGGTACGGTTCTGCGGCTCGTTCTGCACGGTGATCGCGTCGACGTTGACTCCGTTGGCCCGGTACGCCTCAATGAACTTCAGCAGGTACAGGGCGTAGGCCTGGTAGACCCGGGGGGTGGCGATGAGCCGGCCGCCGATCAGGCTGCCGGAGGACTTCATCCACGCGGGCGGGCTCCACGGCGAGGCGATGACCTGCAGCCGCGGGTTTAGAGCCTTCGCCTCGCGCAGCAGCGGCAGGATCTGCGCCTGATCGTGGGCGACAGTGAAGTGCTGCATGCTGTAGTCGGTCTGCCCGGCAGGCAGGTCGTCGTAGGTATACGCGGCCGTGGCGACCATGTCCGAGCCGCCGATCGGCTGGCGCAGGTAGTCCAGGCCATCGCCGGTCGTGGGGCTGAAGAGGGACGCCATCACCTGAGCACGCTGGGCGGCGGGCAGCGTGTAGAGGACTGACGCCGAGGAATCGGTGATAGCACCGCCGAATCCCTGCATCGTCTGGTAGGTCAGGGTGGGATCGACCACCACCGTCGGGGCGGTGCTCGGCGCCGTGGAGAAGCCGACCGTGCCGAGCTCGCTCAGCTTGTCCGCCCCGTCCGCGGTCGTGATCCAGACGTGGGCCGAAGTCGTCCCCGGCGCCGGGGCGGCCGCGGCAGTCGTGTTCAGTCCGGCCGCGCCGACCGCGGCGACGATTGCGCCGGCCGCGAGCAGGCTTGCCGAGCGCGGCGTGAACAGCCGGCGTAGCCCGGGTCGCCGGAGAGGTCCAACTGGTTTCTGCATGAGATTCGAGCCCCCTCAGGATTCTGGAACGAGCCGGAATGTCTGGGCTGTGTCACCGGCGGTGCAGGCCCACTGCTGGAGTTGCGTGCCGTTGGCGGTCGAGCGGTTGGTGACGTCCAGGCATTCGTTGCCGCTGTTGCGGGCGGTGAAGGTGTAACTGCCGTCGGATTGCAGCGTGGGCAGCCACTGCTGGTTGGTGCCGCCGGTAGCGCTCCACAGCTGGATCGGGGTGCCATTGCCAGTGGCTGACGGCCCACCGGTGACGTCCCATGCCTCACCGGGACCGTTGCGGGTGACGACCTGGTAGTAGCCACCGCTGGTGGGCTGGAACTGCCACTCCTGGTTAGTGCTGCCGGCGGAGCAGGCCCACTGCTGCACGGCGGTGCCGTTGGAGGTGCTGCCGTTGGTGTCGTCCACGCAGTCGCCGCTGTTGGTGTTGACGACCTCGTACCACGTGCTCGAGCTGATACCGCCACCGGAGGACGCCAGCGTGGTGACCGTCGCGCTATCGGAGCCCGCGGAGGTGTCACCCGCGGTGTCGGAGGCGGTGACGGCGTAGCTGTAGGTCGTGCTGGGGCTGAGACCGGTATTGGTGTAGCTGGTCCCGGTGGTGGTGGCTATCTGCGAGCCGTTCCGGGCAATCGCATAGGTCACGGTGCCGGATCCGCCGGTGGACGCACCCCAGCTCAGCGTCGTCGCGGTGGCGGTGGTGTTCGACGCGGTCAGGTTCGAGGGGGCGCTGAGCGAGCCGCCGGTGCTGGTGGAACCCGGGGTCCAGGTGAACGTGGCCACGGCTCGGGCGGGCAGGGTGTAGGTGAAGTACTGCCCGTTCTGGTCGACGTTAAAGGTGTGCGCGTTGGACGTGTCGGCGTTCAGCGCTATCAGAGCGTTGGAGCCGTCGGGATTCCGGAAGGCCACGTCCTCGAGGTTGCCGGAGCCGAAGGTATTGGAGTCGATGCGCACCGCGCCCGGCTTGACGAACTTGCTGGCTTGGCCCAGCACGTAATACTCGGCGTTGTAGGTCGCGGTATCCGCGGAGTTGTCGACCGTCACCACTCCGGTGCAGGTGGTGCAGTTCATGCTGGGGCCGCCACTGGGGTTCAGGGCCATGTTCCAGGTAGCGACGGTCTTAGCCCAGTTCCGGGTGGCGCCGATGATCAGGTTCTCGGTCTGCCAGTCCAGGGAGTCGGCAAAGGTATTGGCCGGGTTGGACGACTGGGTACCGGAACATTCGGTGAAGTAGGTGTCCTTGTTCGGGTAGGCGTTGTGCACTGTGGTCTGGGCGCTGGGGTCGCCCGCGTAGCAGTGCCACGCGACGCCGGCCACATACGGGCCGGCGGTGGAGTTGCCCAGAACCGTTTCCGGGAAGCTCGTGTCGTTCCAGTTGTGGTCGTAGGCGATGATCTTGGTGCTGAGTCCGGCCTTCTGCAGGTCTGGTCCCAGGTTGCTGCCGATGAAGCTGGCCTCCTGGGCCGCGGTGAAGGTAGCGCCCGGGTAGTTCGGCGGGGAGTACTCCGGCTCGTTTTGCGCCGTGATCAGTGAGATCGGCACACCCGCGGCGTCATAGGCCTGGACGAACTTGGTGAGGTAGTCGGCGAACACCTGGTAGTCGCCGCTGATGAGGGACCCGCCGATCATCGAGCCGCTCGACTTCATCCACCCCGGCGGGCTCCACGGAGTAGCCATGATGGTGATGTTCTGGTTGAGGCTCAGCGCCTGCTGGAGCACCGGCAGGAGGTAAGCGTTGTCGTGTGCGATGGAGAACTTCGCCAGCGCGGGATCGGTCTGGCCGGAGGGCAGGTCGTCATAGCTGAACAGCGACTGCGAGAAGTCCGACGCCCCGATCGGCTGCCGCAGGAAGTCCAGGCCGATGCCGCTCGTGGGACTGAACAGCTTCGTCATGATCTGGCTGCGCAGCGGGGAGTTGGCGACCAGCCAGGCCGAGGAGTCGGTAAACGACGCGCCGAATCCGGTCATGGACTGGTAAGTAGTGGCCGGGTTAACCGTGATTGTCTGGCTCGCGGACCCGTTGCCGGCATTGAACGTCGCACCCGCCTGCGGAGCCAGGAGCTGGCTTTGATCAGCGGTGGTCTCCCAGGCGGAAACCGCCGGGCCGGACGCGGCGTGCGCGACGCCGGGACTCAGCCCGCCGATTCCCGCGGCGACGAGCGCTGCCGCGCCCAGCATTACCGTCATGCCTTTGATGCGGGACATCGTCGTCCTCCTTCAGGACCGGCCGGACGTTGCCATGAAACATAATGTAACGGATTGAAACATTCGTACACCGATGATGAAAGCAGTCGGAAATAGGGCTGTCAATAAGCAGATTGGCGACTTGGCGGCGATCTGGCCAGACGGTTATGCTGCCGATGATGAAACAAAAACGTGTAACAAATGAGTAGGCCGCGCAGCCAGCGGGTCACCGTCCGGGACCTCGCCGCGCAGACGGGCGTATCGATTGCCACCGTGTCGCGAGTTCTCAATAACCAGGCCCACGTCGCCCCGCACACACGCGACCTGGTCCAGCGTGCGCTAGAGCGGCTCAGCACGCAGGCGCCAGGACCGGGCACCGTTCCGGCTCGCGTGGCGCACGGCCCCGTCTACCTGCGCTGCCCCTATCTCCTGACCGACTACTTCGGCCTCATCGTTTCGTCGATCGCCGAGACGCTGGAGCTGCACGGCAGGCCCTTGGTGCTCAACGCCGGAGAAGCCGCACAGCAAGCGCCGGTCCTGCCCGCGCTCGCCTCCCGCCCCGGCATAAGCGGGGCCATCATCGTGCTCCCACCCGAACCCAGCGAGCAGCTCCTGGATCTGCGAGCAGACGGACTCCCGTTCGTCGTGGTGGACCCTCGGGTCCCGATGCCCCGGGACATCGCGGCCGTATCGGCGGCGCACCTCGCCGGAGGCCGCAGCATCACCAGGCACCTGGCCGGCCTTGGGCACCGGCGCATCGGCGTGCTCGCGGGTCCGCACAACTGGCTGGCGAGCGAGGCCCGCCTCGCCGGGCACCGGTCGGCGCTGGCAGATGCCGGCGTGCTGCCGGACCCCGCGCTGGTCCGCAGCGGCGAGCCGACCACGCAGTTCGGCTACCACGCGGCCGGCGAACTCCTTGACCTGCCGCAGCGGCCAACCGCCCTGGTCGGGTTCAACGACAAGGTCGCCATTGGCGCACTGGCGGCGGCCGCCCAGCGTGGACTGCGCGTACCCGAAGATCTCTCGGTCACCGGCTTCGACGACATCGACCTCGCTCAGGCCAGCCGTCCCCAGCTCACCACCGTGCGTCAGCCGCTTCAGGAGATGGGCCGCATCGCCGTGAGCCTGCTGATCCGGATCATGGAGCGCCAGCGGCTCGACGCGCTGCACGTTGAGCTGGCCACAGAACTGGTCGTGCGCGACTCCAGTGGCCCGGCTCCGCCAGGATAGACACGCCTCGGATGCTTCCATCACGGGAACGCTAGTGTCTGTCCTGTGCAGCGGATCGCGATAGTTGGCTGCGGGGGCAGCGGAAAGTCCCGCCTCGCGCGCGTCCTGGCCTCCCAGCTCGGCATCTCGCCCGTTCACCTCGACGTCTTGTACTACGACAAGGACTGGAAGCCGCTGGACCAGGAGACATTCGCTAGCCTGCAACGCGAACTGGTCGCCGTGCCCCGGTGGATCATCGACGGGAACTACGCCTCTACCCTGCCGATCCGCCTGGAGGCCGCCGACACAGTGATCTTCCTTGACCTGCCCGGCCGGGCCTGCCTCTGGGGCATCGCCGCGCGCAGGCTCCGCCACCGTGGCGGCCAGCATCAGGTCATCGGCGTCTACGACCGGATCACCTGGGGCTTCATCCGCTACATCCTCGGCTACCGCAAGCAGATGGCACCGCGCGTCCGCGCCCTGATCACCAGCCACGCCGGAGACGCACAGGTCACCGTTCTGCGCAGTCGCGCCGCTGTCCGCCGCTACCTGGCCAACCAAGTCGCCGCAGCCCATTTCCCTGCCCAGGCTGGCGCCAGCGATGAGGACGGCCGCACGGGGACCACCGGCGGACGCGCACCGGCTGCGCTCCCGACCCCAGTGCCCGCTAACAGCAAGGAACTCGCATGACAGCCACTTCCTGCTCACCGCCAAGCCGCTCGACCTGATCGGCAGGGTAGGCTCCCCGGCCGACGCGATGGCGGTCGAGTAGTGGTCAGCCCCGCCGGACGGCCCGGACCACCCGGGTGCTGTAGGGCATCGTCACAGTCTCGCCGCCCGGGTCCGCGATCCGGCCCAGCAGCGCCCGGGCCTCCTCCGCGACCCGTGCCTGCTGCGTGGGCGTCGACGTCGCTACCCAGCTCCAGGTGGTGGGCAGGGTGAGGAAGTCGGCGGCGGCCAGCGGCTGCGGGTTCGGCACCAGCACCTCCGTCTCGTCGGTGAACAGG
>DASYBR010000203.1:0-4138 GCA_036500645.1 Mycobacterium sp.
ATGCTTTCGAAGCGGGAGATCAACACGGAGGTGCTGCGCGGGATGGACAACAACTCGCAGCGCTTCCTGAGCCTGAACTCCCGCTATGTGCCCAAATACCTGCAGCCCTGGGGCCGCGTATTCGCCGGCGCGCCGGGCACGACGGGGTACAAGCAACTGCAAAGCGGGCGGCTTTCGTACCGGATGTACCACTTCATCAAGGACTGAGCCGGACCCGCCGCATCTCCAGACGCAGGCGAGCCCCGCGCGTATGGCACGGGGCTCGCCGATCGAGTTGACCGGGGGTCACTGCAGCCCTCAGGACGCCGTCACGGTCATCTATCGCTCGATGCAAGCAGCATAGGCAAGGCTGTCCTAATTTCGCAAGAGGTCCGTATCCCGGGGAGGCATTGTGAGGGCCATCACGCCGGAGGGCCCCGTACTGCGGGACTTACCAACCGCCTACGACCGTTACTCGGTGATGGGCGTACGACAGTCGGTAGTAAGCCGGAGTAGTCTTACTTCATTGCACAGGAGATGAGCGAAACATGGCTAAGCTGACGCGTCTGGGGGATCTCGAACGTGCGGTAATGGACCACCTCTGGGCCGAACCTGAACCTCAAACCGTCCGACAGGTGCACGAAGCGCTGTCGATGCGACGGGATCTCGCCTACACAACGGTGATGACCGTGCTGCAACGATTGGCCAAGAAGAACCTGGTCTCCCAGATCCGCGACGACCGCGCGCACCGCTACCTACCCGTGCACGGCCGCGACGAGCTGGTCGCCGGCCTCATGGTCGACGCGCTGGATCAGGCCGCAGACTCCGGAAGCCGTGAGGCGGCCTTGGTGCACTTCGTCGAACGAGTCGGCGCCGACGAAGCCGAGGCGCTTCGGCGGGCACTCGACGAATTGGAGTCCGGTCACCGCGAGGCGCCGCCCGGTAGCGCCGCACCCAGGAGCTGAGGGAGACTTGCACCATGTCCGGGCTGGCCTTCACCGTACTTGCGGTGATGCTGGTCGGCCCGGTACCGGCCCTGCTCTCGCGGGCAAAGTGGCCGTTACGTGCCCCACGCGCAGCAATGGTGCTCTGGCAGGCCATCGCCGTGGCCGCGGTGCTCTCAGCATTCAGCGCCGGAATCGCGATCGCCAGCCGGCTGTTTCTCCCTGGCCCAGACGGGCGGCCGACGGCCAGTCCGGTCGCTGACATCGGCCGTATCGGCTTGCCGCTGTGGACCCTTGATGTCGCGGTATTAGCGCTCACGCTGCTGGTCGGCGCCCGGCTGGCCATGGCCGTGGCCCGGGTGGCCATCACCACACGCCGGCGTCGGGCCCATCACCGCATGCTCGTCGACCTGCTTGGCGTCGCACCGGACGCGGTCTCCGCGCGGGCCTGCGCCCGGGAGCGTGACCTGCGTGTCCTCGAAGTCGCGCAGCCACTGGCCTACTGTCTGCCCGGCGTCCGCAGCCGGGTGGTGGTCAGCGAGGGCACGCTCGACTCTCTCGCCGAGAGCGAGGTTGCCGCGATCCTCAGCCACGAGCGTGCTCATCTGCGCGCCCGTCACGATCTCGTCCTCGAGGCATTCACCGCTGCACACGCCGCATTTCCCCGGTTCGTTCGCAGCGCGAACGCTTTGCACGCGGTGCAGCTGCTCGTCGAACTGCTGGCTGACGACGCCGCGGTCCGGGTGGCCGGCCGCGCTCCCCTGGCCCGCGCCCTGGTGACCTGTGCCTCGGGTCGCGCGCCCGTGGGCGGGTTGGCCGCCGGTGGGGCCCACACGCTGCTGCGGGTGCGCCGGCTTTCCGGGAGCGGCAACAGCGTGATGTTGTCGACGGCCGCCTATCTCGCCGCGGCGGCGATCCTGGTGGTCCCGACCGTTGCGCTGGCCATTCCGTGGCTTACTGAACTGCAACGTCTGTTCACCACCGCCTAACCTAGGGCTGAGGAAACCACAGCGCTTTGGCGATACTTTGCAGAAGGCCGAAACTCGCTGTGCCACAGTGGGCGGTGCAAGGCTTTGCAGAAAGTCCCCGACCCTGAGAGGCGAAGAGATGAGCTCGTCGGATTCGAAGACCGGTACCGCGCAAATCGGAGTGACCGGGCTGGCGGTGATGGGCTCGAACATCGCCAGGAATTTCGCCCACCACGGCTACACGGTGGCCCTGCACAACCGGTCGATCGCCAAAACCGACGCGCTACTCAAAGAGCACGGCGACGAGGGCAAGTTCGTGCGGTCGGAAACCATCGAAGAGTTTCTCGACGCGTTGGAGAAGCCACGTCGGGTGCTGATCATGGTCAAGGCCGGCGACCCGACAGACGCGGTCATCAACGAGCTTGCCGACGCGATGGAAAAGGGCGACATCATCATCGACGGCGGCAACGCGCTCTACACCGACACCATCCGCCGCGAGAAGGCGATGCGCGAGCGGGGTCTGCACTTCGTCGGCGCCGGCATCTCCGGCGGCGAGGAGGGGGCGCTGAACGGACCGTCGATCATGCCCGGCGGGCCGGCCGAGTCCTACAAATCGCTCGGCCCGCTGCTCGAGGAGATCTCCGCACACGTCGACGGCGTGCCGTGCTGCACGCACATCGGCCCCGACGGATCCGGCCACTTCGTCAAGATGGTGCATAACGGCATCGAGTACTCCGATATGCAGTTGATCGGCGAGGCCTACCAGCTGCTACGCGACGGGCTGGGCAAAACCGCCCCCGAGATCGCCGACGTGTTCGCTGAGTGGAACAAGGGCGACTTGGACAGCTACCTGATCGAGATCACCGCCGAAGTGCTGCGCCAGACCGACGCCAGAACCGGCAAGCCACTCGTGGACGTCATCCTCGACGAAGCCGAGCAGAAGGGCACTGGCCGCTGGACGGTGAAGTCCGCACTGGACCTCGGGGTGCCCGTCACCGGTATCGCTGAGGCGGTGTTTGCGCGCGCGCTGTCGGGGTCGGTCACCCAGCGAAAGGCCACGACCGGCCTGGCGTCTGGCCATTTAGGTGAAAAGCCGAGTGATGCAAAGCAATTCATTGAAGACGTTCGTCAGGCTCTTTACGCATCGAAGATCATCGCCTACGCCCAGGGGTTCAACCAGATCCAGGCCGGCAGCGCCGAATACGACTGGGGCATCACGCCCGGCGACCTGGCCACCATCTGGCGCGGTGGCTGCATCATCCGGGCGAAGTTCCTCAATCGCATCAAAGAGGCGTTCGACGACGACCCGGACTTGGCCACTCTGATAGTCGCGCCGTACTTCCGCAACGCGATCGAGGCGGCCATCGACAGCTGGCGTCGGGTCGTGGTGGCCGCCACTTCGCTGGGCATCCCGATCCCGGGCTTCGCCTCAGCGCTGTCCTACTACGATGCGCTGCGCACCGAGCGGCTGCCGGCCGCCCTGACCCAGGGTTTGCGGGACTTCTTCGGCGCGCACACCTACGGGCGCATCGACGAGGACCCCAGCAAGAAGTTCCATACATTGTGGAGCGGGGATCGCACCGAAGTACCGGCCTAGCTGGGCCACATAAGGGGTAGACCGACACCGATGAGGTTTCTGGACGGGCACCGTCCCGCTTACGACCTGACCTACGAAGACGTCTTCATCGTGCCGAACCATTCGGACGTGGCGTCGCGCTTCGACGTCGACTTGGCCACCGGCGACGGCTCGGGCACCACCATCCCGGTGGTGGTGGCCAACATGACCGCGGTCGCCGGACGGCGGATGGCCGAGACGGTAGCCCGCCGCGGCGGGATCGTGGTGCTGCCGCAGGATCTTCCGATCACGGTGGTGCAGCGCACGGTGGACTTCGTCAAAAGCCGCGACCTGGTTGTCGACACCCCGGTGATACTGGCGCCCGACGATTCGGTGTCGGACGCCTTGGCGCTGATCCACAAACGCGCCCACGGCGCCGCGGTGGTGGCTTTCGAGGGCCGCCCGATCGGGCTGGTCACCGAATCGTGCTGCGACGGTGTGGATCGTTTCGCGCGAGTGCGCGATATCGCGATCACCGACTTCGTCAACGCCCCGGTGGGCACCGACCCGCGCGAGGTGTTCGATCTTCTCGAACCGGCCCTCGTCGACGTCGCGGTGCTGACCGGCCCCGACGGCACACTGGCCGGCGTGCTGACCCGCACCGGGGCGATCCGTGCCGGCATTTACACCCC
>DASYBR010000204.1:0-6263 GCA_036500645.1 Mycobacterium sp.
ACAAGATGACCCGCGCTCAGCGCATCGAGCTGTCCCGCCAGGAGCTGGTGAACACGCTCTCGGCCGGTATCTGGTTCGAGAACATCCTGAACCAAGCGCTGCTGCGCAAGCTCATGCATACGGACCCCACCAGCCGGGCAACCCACTACGCGCTGACCGAACTGGGCGACGAAACCCGGCACATGGTGATGTTCGGCAAGGCCATCGAGCGGGTCGGTGCCAAGCCGGTGCGTCCGCGGCTCTACCACCGGATCATCATCAACACCCTGCCGTTCTTTTTCCGCGGGTCGGTGCTCTGGGTTGCCGCGCTGATCGGTGAGGAGATCTTCGACTCGCTGCAGCGCCAGATGATGGATGACCCCGAATTGCAGCCAATCATCCAGCGGCTCATGCGAATTCACGTCACCGAAGAGGCCCGCCACATCCAGTTCGCGCGCGACGGTCTGCGCAAGCGGACACCGCAGATGCGGCGGCCGGAACGGTGGTTCGTCGGCAACGTCAACGGCCTGGGTGGATTCTTCTTCCGCTACCTGTTCAGTAGCCCCATCCCCTATCGGCGCGCGGGTCTGGATGGCCGGCAGGCGCGCAGGGCCGCACGCACCAGCCCCCATCGCCACGAAGTCCAGGTGGCGGGCTTCGCTCCGCTGGCCGAATTCCTGACCGAGGTCGGCCTACTGGGCCCGATCGCGCGCCGCGGCTGGACGCGCACCAAGTTCCTGTGAACGAACGCTGCCACGGCGTCGTCATCGTCGGTCCCGGATCCATTGGGCAGCACGCTGAGCTGCTCGCCGTCGGCATCGAGGACGTTGTGGTCCTGGACCGCCAGGTGATCAGCTCGGTGTTCGACGACGACACCGACACCTGGACGCTGACCACCGACGCCGGCGAGACCTGCCACGGTCGCGTCGTGGTCAGCTGCCAGTCACCGTTCGCCGCGTGGATCCCGGATCTGCCAGGCCGCAAGGACTTTCGTGGACTGTCATTTCACGCGGCAGCTTGCAAACCGGATTTCGACCCGGCCGGCCAGCGCGTCGCGGTGATCGGCGCTGACGCCGCCGCCGGGCAGTTGATCGACCGGATCGCCAGGTCCGGCGGCTCGGTCGAGGTCTTTCCGCTTCCGCCGCGCCGGATCGTCCCGCGCAGCCGACGCGCCCGCAATTACCTGCGCCGCCAGGCCGAGCTGGTGACATCGCCTATCGACACCGTGACATCGTCGGGCATCCGCACCCGCGATGGCGCCCGCCACGACGCCGACGCCATCATCTACGGCACCGGGTTCGCGATCGACGCCGCGCTTCGACACGACACGCTGGTCGGTGCTGGCGGCTTGACCATTCAGCGCGCCTGGCGCGACGGGATGGAGCCCTACCTCGGGGTCGCCGTTCACGGCTTCCCCAACTACTTCATAGTCAGCGAGCCGAAGTTCGAGACGGCGGTGCACTACGTGGTCGAATGCCTGCAGCTCATGAAAGGACAGACCCGTATCGCGGTGCGTCGCAGTAGCCAACAGGTATTCAACGAGCGGGTCCACCTGCGCCGGCCGCCACAACGTCTGGTGGCGTCGGCGTTCGACCTGTCATCGTCCACCGGTGCGCACGACGACACCTACGACGGTGCGGCGACGCTGACCTTGGCCGACACCCGCCGGCAGGTGCGTGTCCGGCTGGCCGGTCATGTCGATCCGATTGACGGCCAATATCACTGGCAGGGAACTGTTTTCGACCAGCTTCCGATCGAGCTGCTCAGGCAGGCCCGGGCGGTGAACCTTGCGGTGGGTGAACGCAGTGCGCCGGCGCGGATCACCGAAGAGACGCCACAGGGCACGTATTCGATAGCCGGGGTGGGTGCGCCGCCGTTCGCGCTCGCCGACATCGATCGGCTGCCGCGCCTGTAACGAGCTTGCGGTTGCTTGCCGGATTGCTCGCAGAAGCGCATAGTCACCTCAGATGCTCGCCAACGGGGTTGCCGCTGCGGCTCTGTGGGTAACCCGGGAATGGTGACAAGTGCTATGTCAGTCCCAAGCACCACGCGAAACGTAGTCGCGGTCGGGGCGTCGGCCGGTGGGGTCGAGGCGCTGGCGAACTTCGCCGCCGGCCTGCCGCCCGACCTGCCGTATGCGGTCCTGGTGGTCCTCCACATGCCGAGTGGGGCGCCGAGCGTGTTAGCTCGCATTCTGGACCGCAATGGGCCGCTGCCAGCGACTCACGCCGTCGACGGAGAACCCCTACAGCCCGGCACCATTCGGGTCGCCGTTCCAAATCGCCATCTGCTCGTGGATGATCACCGGATCGCATTGTCGGAGGGGCCCACAGAGAATGGCCACCGTCCTGCGATCAACGCGCTGTTCCGGTCGGTGGCGCTGGCCTTCGGTCCACGCGCGATCAGCGTGCTGTTATCGGGCGTGCTCGACGACGGCACAATGGGATCGGCCGCCGTCCGGTCGCGCGGCGGTACAACGATCGCGCAGTCGCCGGCCGAAGCGCTGTTTCCCGCCATGCCGCGCAACGCCATCGACGCCGGCGTCATCGACCACGAGGTGGCGGCCGTAAAGGTCGGCGGGCTGCTCAAACAGTTGGCCGAGCGAGAATTCGAGGAACGCCATATGGAATCCGACGCCCGCTTGGAGCTGGAGAACCGAATCGCGATGGCTAGACGGTTCTCGACCGAAATCGACACCGAGGAGCTGGGTCCGCCATCCGGCTACACCTGCCCGGACTGCAATGGCTCGTTGCAGGCCGTCAGCAAAGGTAATTACCGCTGCCATGTCGGTCATGCCTGGACGGCTGACGCGCTGCTGGGGGCCCGCGACACCGAAATCGAGGGCGCGCTGTGGGTGGCCATGCGGAGCCTGCAGGAGAAAGCCAAGCTCTCGCGCCGGCTGGCCGATCAAGTGGGTCGGGGAATGATGAGCGAGCGATACCAGGCAATCGCCAACGAGTCGGAGCACGCGATGGCCGTCCTCGGTAACAGGCTGTCAGAGGCCTACATCGGACACCGGGAGCCCGATGGCTAGGCCGGCCAGCCAGGTGGCGGTTTTCGCGGACACCGTGGGAACAGACTGCCTGCTGACCGTCGCAGGTGTCCTTGACAGCAGTACCTACCTGGGGCTGCGGGATGCCGTCATCAAGACCGCGCTGGACGAGCCGCGTGCGGTGTTTGTCGACGTCAACGCGCTCGACGTTCCCACGTCCTCCGCGTGGTCGGTGTTCACCAGCGCACGCTGGCATGTCAGTACCTGGCCTGATGTTCCGATCATTCTTGTATGCGAACACACCGGCCGCCGCGCCACCATCGAACGTACCGGTGTGACGCGGTACGTGCCGGTGCACGCCAGCATCCAGGCGGCTGTGCGCGCTCTTGCCGGCGACGTGCAACGTGGCCGGCGGCGAACTCGCGCCGAGCTACCCGCCTCACTTGCCAGCCTGCGGACAGCCCGCCAGCTGGTGGCCGAATACCTGACAGCCTGGTCACAGGGCGACCTCATCTCGGTGGCATCGGTGATCGTCAATGTGCTGGTCGAAAACGTCTTGCAGCACACCACCAGCGCGCCGGTGGTGATCCTGGAAAGCAGCGGCGCGCTGGTCACCGTTTCGGTGCAGGACAACAGCTCGATACCGGCCGTCCGGCACGAGGATCCTTTCCGCGGCGGCGACCGGGTGTCCGGTCTGGCGATCATGGCGGCGGTGAGCCAGGCCTGGGGCAGCGCACCGACACCGTCGGGCAAGACGGTGTGGGCGGTCGTCGGCCCGGAAAATCGGCTCTAGCGCGGCCTGACGACGCGGGCCTGACGGGCCCGAGACGCAGCGGTGCCATTAGGCACCGCGAGTAGTGTTCAGGTTCGCGACGGGTGTCGCCGGACAGGACGAGATGGACACCAAGACAGACGAAGCCTTCGAGGCCCTGCTGCGATACATGCGGGATTCACGGGGCTTCGATTTCACCGGATACAAGCGCACCACCTTGATGCGGCGGGTGCGCCACCGGATGGCCCAGACCGGGTTTGAGACCTTCGAGCAGTACCTCGACGCATTACAAGCCGGTTCCGAAGAATTCTCGGCGCTGTTCAACACCATCCTGATCAACGTCACCTCGTTTTTCCGCGATCCCGAAGCCTGGGACTGCGTCAAAACGGAGGTCGTTCCGGGCTTGCTCGCCGAACGCGGGCCGGGCGACCCGATCCGGGTCTGGAGTGCCGGCTGTGCCTCGGGCCAAGAGCCCTACAGCCTTGCCATGCTGCTGGTCGACGCGCTGGGACCGGATGCGTTTCGGCAGCGGGTGAAGATCTATGCGACGGACGTCGACGAAGACGCGCTCACCGAGGCGCGAGCGGCGACTTACGGCGCCAAGACCGTCGAGTCGGTGCCAGAGGACCTGCTGGATCGGCATTTCGAACATCTCAACGGCGATTACTTCATCAACAAGGATCTGCGACGTGCGGTGATCTTCGGCCGCAACGACCTGGTGAAGGACGCGCCGATCTCGCGGGTGGATCTGCTGGTATGCCGCAACACTCTGATGTACATGAATGCGGAGACCCAACGAAACGTGTTGGGAAGGCTGCACTTTGCGTTAGCCGCACAGGGCATGCTGTTCCTCGGGCACGCCGAGATGTTGTTGAGCCACAGTGATCGGTTTGCCCCGTTGAACCTCAAACACCGGATCTTCCGCAAAGCGCCGGGGTCACACAGTGGCCTGGACCGCACCGAGCTGGGCGCGACCATGTATGAACGACACGGCGAGCTTCCCGCTCTGATGACGGTGCGGGAGTTGGCATTTCGCGCTAATCCGGTGGCCCAGATCGTGCTGACCGGGGACGACACCGTGGCGATGATCAACCAGCAGGCCGAGGCGATGTTCGGTCTGTCGGCCCGCCATATCGGCCGCCTGCTTCGCGACTTGGAGGTCTCCTATCGCCCGGCCGAGTTGCGGACGTACCTGGAGCAGGCCAAGGTGGAGCGCCGATCCACGCGGGTCCCCGATGTCAAATGGCAGCGCCCGGGCACCGAAACAGTCTGGTTCGAGATCCACGTAAACCCGCTCGTCGACGCCGAAAACGGGTTGCTGGGCGTGTCGATCGTTTTCTTCGATGTCACTGCGACCCGGGCACTGTTGGACAAGGTCGTGCAGACCAACCGGCAGGTGGAGGCAGCCTACGAAGAACTGCAATCGACCAACGAAGAACTCGAGACCACGAACGAGGAATTGCAGTCGACGGTGGAGGAGTTGGAGACCACCAACGAGGAATTGCAGTCCACCAACGAAGAACTCGAGACAATGAACGAGGAGCTGCAGTCCACCAACGACGAGTTGCACACCATCAATGACGTGTTGGGCGAGCGCAGTGTTGAGCTCGACAATGCGCATGGTTTCCTGGATTCGCTGGTCAATTCAGTCCATCTCGGCCTGGTGGTAGTGGATCGCGAGATGCGGGTGGTGGTGTGGAACCGCGGCTGCGAGGAACTGTGGGGCCTGCGCGCCGACGAGACCACCGGGACGGTGTTCACGACCCTGGACATCGGGCTGCCGATGGATGATGTTCGGCCGCTGATCGGCAATGCGTTCGTCGATCCGGACAAAGCCGGCGAGTGTCTGGTCGACGCCGTCAACCGGCGGGGCCGGCCCACCGCGGTTCGCGTGCTGTGCACAGGTTTTCAATCGCGGTCCGACGGCGTCGTCAACGGAGCGCTGCTGCTGATGGAAGTGCAATTTTGATACGGCTGAAGGATTATCCCGCGTGCTGCTGATCGACAGCGGCGGCGTCGTGCATGGCCGCGGCGGCTCGGTGCACCTCGGCCGCATCCTGATGTGCCTCCACGCTGGCGGCACCGGCCCGCATCGCCGCCTGCTCGTGCGTGGCCGCACTGCGCCGGTGTGCCGCACCGGCGTCGAGGTGCCTCTTGGCGGCGGCCCGGTGCGCCCGTTTGGAGCGTTGCGCTGATTCCTGCGCACGTAGCCGGGCATGCTCAGCCGTCTCGGCGTTGGACGGCAGACCCGCCGACAGGTCGGCCCGGCGCCGCTGCAGCTCGCTGGCTCGCTCCCGAGCCGCCTCGCCGCGGCCTTCCGAGGAGTCGCTCGCGGTGCCCTGCTCGGATGCCGTCATCGGTCCAGCTGTGCTGATTCCACGAGCCGGCTGGCCACCACCGCCAGTGCCGTATTCGAGTTCTGGGACAGCCGTTTGAGCAGTTCGAACGCCCGTATCGCGTCAATTGTGAACCGCTCCATGATCATTCCTTTGGCCTGGCCGATGATGTCGCGGGATGCCA
>DASYBR010000205.1:0-34961 GCA_036500645.1 Mycobacterium sp.
GTCCGACGTGTCCAGCCATCCCGGCCGGCAGACCCGCCCGTCGAGGATCATCGCGCCCGCGCGGATCAGGGTCACGGGTTCTCCCAGCGACCGCCGTTTTCCCAGAAGTGCTCGATGTCCTCGAGTTGGCGACCCTTCGTCTCGGGTGCGTACCGGAAGACGACGAAGAACGCGACCAGCGTGAATGCCCCGAACAACGCGAAAACCCCTGAGCCGCCGAGGGAATGCAGCACGGTCAGAAAGACCGCGGCGACGATCGCGTTGGCGATCAGGTTGGAGGTGAGCATCGTGCTCGACCCGATTGACCGCAGCCGGGTCGGGAAGCTCTCGCTGGCGTACACCCAGCCCAGCGAGCCGAAACCCATTGTGTAGCCGAAGATGAAGAGCAAGATGCCGGCGAATCCGAGTGTCAGGCCGGCCCCGCCCAGGCCCCGGTCGAACACGGCCATCAGCACGGCGTCGGCGGCGATCATCAAGGCGATGCCCGACAACAGGATCGGGCGCCGGCCCACCCGGTCGACGAGGAGCGCCGAGGTGCCCACGGCCGCCAGGCCGGCGACCTGAACCAGTGCCGGCAGCGCCAGCAGTGCGAAATTGCCGGTGAAGCCCATGGCTTCGAAAATCCTTGGGCTGTAGTAAATGATCGCGTTGATGCCAGTGATCTGGATCAGAAAGCCGAGCGCGATCACGAACAGGGTGGCTCGTGAATACGGCGGTCGCAGCATCTCGGAAAAGCGGCCCTTAAAACCGGATGAGCCTTCGCTCACCGCGCGCCCGATCTCGGCGAGCTCCGCGTCGACGTACGCTTCGGGCTCGATACGCAGCAGCGCGGCGCGGGCGTCGTCGACGCGGCCCTTGAGCAGGTACCACCGGGCCGTGTCTGGCATGCGAACCAACAAGGGCAGCAACAGCGTTGCGGGCACGGCGGCCAGCCCGAACATCCAGCGCCAGCTGTGCGTGCCGGCGAGCAGGTACCCGGTCAGGTAGCCGATGATGAGTCCGCTGACGATCGCCAGCTGGTAGGCCGTCAGCAGCGATCCGCGCACCGCGGCCGGGGCCGATTCCGCGACGAACACCGGGACGACCACCACCGACACCCCGATGGCCAGGCCGAGCAGGAACCGTGCCAGCAACAGCATCGGCAGCGAGACCGAGAGCGCGGCCACCAGCGCGAGCGTCGCGTACGCGATGAGGACCAGCAGCACCGACTTCTTTCGCCCGATCGCGTTGGCGAGCACGCCCGCTCCAAGCGCCCCGGCGATCTGGCCGATCACCACCATCGTCGTCAGCAGTTCCTGTTGTCGCGTGCTGAGGCCGAAGTCCTCGGTGACGAACAGCTGGGCACCGGCGATGATCGACAGGTCGTAGCCGTAGATGACCCCGACGCTGGCGGCGGTGAGCCCGACCAGCAGGCCCCGCGAGCGGGCGGTCAACGGTGTTGCGGTCGGCGGTTCATCGAGCGCGCGGCCATGATCAAGCTAAACACGATGACGGCGCCGATGACGCCCACACCCACCCGGACCGGCAGCGCATCCGCCGACGGCAGGATGCCTCCTGCCTGGGCGCTGCTGGCTTGCTGGTCTGCGGCGTCGTGTTGGGCGGGCATCAGCGACCGGTCCGGTTCGATCAGCGTGCCGACCTGGGTGCCCTGCGGCGTGCTGAAACCGTAGTCCAGCAGGTGCGCCGCCTGTTCCCACGGGGCGATCGGTTGCCGGGTCCCGTGCAGCAGCACCGCCATCAACCGTCGCCCGTCGTGATTGGCCGCGCCCACGAAGGTCTGTCCGGCGTCGTCGGTGTAGCCGGTCTTGCCGCCCAGGGCGCCGGGATACTTGTAGAGCAGCTGGTTGTCGTTCTCCAGCTCGTAGCCGGGATGGTCGGCGTGGCCGGGGAAGTCGAACGTGCGCGTCGCGACGATGTTGCTGAAGGTCGGGTTCTGCCAGGCGTAGCGATAGAACAGCCCGATGTCGTAGGCCGAGGTGCTCATGCCGGGGCCGTCGAGTCCCGACGGTGTCGCGACCCGGGTGTCCTGACCGCCGAGCTTGGCGGCCAGCACGTTGATCTTCTCGACCGCCTGCTGCATCCCGCCGAGCTGCATGGCCAGCGCGTGGGCGGCGTCGTTGCCCGAGTGCATCAGCAGCCCGTGCAGGAGCTGGTTGATGGTGAACATTCCGCCCTCGTCGACGCCGACCTTGGTGCCCTCGGCGGCGGCGTCCTCGGCGGTTCCCGGAACCGATTTGTTCTGGTTGAACGCGTTGATGGACGCCATCGCGACCAGGACCTTGATGATGCTGGCCGGACGGTGCCGCCCGTGCGGGTCTTTGGCGGCGACGACCGCGCCGCTGTCCAGGTCCGCCACCAGCCACGCGTCTGCGGAAACATCGGTGGGCAGCGCCGGGGTGCCGGGCGCGGCGACGATGCCGCAGCTGCTCAGCGCCTCGCCGCCGACGGGTTTGGCGGGCACCGCCAGCGGGATCGGCGGGTCACCGGCCTGGGGGGCCTCCGACGAATCCACCGCGGCCGGTGGGCTGACCTTGTAGGGGCACACCGGCGCTGCGTTGGGTTCGGCGCCGGGCTCGGCCCGTGCGATCGGTGCCGCCAAGGCGGCCGGGGCGGCCATCAGGAAAATCGCCGCTGCCAGGCATGATGCGGAGCGTATCACGGTCATCGTCTGTGCACAGTAAGCGATCGGCGGCCCAAAGCCGGGGAGCCGCGCTGTGACTGGTGGGACAGATGTTACGAAACTTTGGCGCGCGGAGACCGCGCTCAACCCCTAGACTGACGGCTATTCCAAACGGTGGGTTGTGGTCTCAGTTGCGGTCCCAGTTCCGGGGTGCCCGCGATGGCGCAGGCGCGTCGGGTCTCCGGCCGCTGAATGATCTGCTCACGCAGGTCGAGAAGTCAACGCAGGTCCGCCGCTCGGGGCTTGCTGAGGTGTTGGCCGAACTGCAGGCGCATCGCGACGCGGCGACCGATCCCGCCCTGCGCTCGGCGCTCACTTGGCTGTGCAACGCACAATCGCGGGTTGCGAACAACCCGACGCCGGCGCATTCCCGAGAACTGCTGCTGGCCGCGTACGAGGTCAAGCGGGTCCTCGCTACAACCGGCGGCTAGCCCGGTTAGAGGCTGGTGGCCGCCAGGTCCACATGAGCGACGGCCGGAAAGTTGATCGTGCTCATCCAGAGCTCACCCGCCGCTTCGACCAGGCCGGTGACCGCGCCGAAGTCCGGGTGCTTGGTGCGCAGACCGGCGACGGCCGCGCCGCTGTCCGGGTCGAACGCGACCACCCAGATTTCCGGCTGGATCTGTGGCTGCAGCCGCTCGGGCAGTCGCCACACCACCTTGCGGATGATCGGGGCCCGCGGGAACAGCGATTCCAGCGCCGGGTTCATCTCGGCGACCAGCGCGGTCCAGATGCGGCCGCCGGCACCGGTGGACAGGTTGTCGGGCATGCCGGGCAGGTTCACCGCCAACGGCGTGACCGATCCGGCCTGCGGGCCGGTCAACCAGTACTTCGACAGCCGGCGCGCCTGGGTCTCGGCGAATACCACCGCCGACCCGTCGGCCGTCGGCGTCACTCCGTTGGCGAAGTACAGTCCATCCACCATCGTGCTGACGGTGCCGTCCGTTTCGAGCCGGTACAAGCCACCGGTCGCGCGCGCCTCCACGATCGGCGCGGTGAAGTGCTCGAAATGATAGTCGCTCGTTGACTCAGTGAAATAGATTGTGCCGTCTGGTGTTTCGGTGACATTCGAGCAGAACTTGAACCGCCTGCCTGCGACCCCTTCGGCAAGGACGTCCAGCGTGCCGGCCGTCGGGTCCAGAGCGAGCAATCCATGATGGCTGTCGCAGATCAGGACTCGGCCATCGCGAGCGATGTGCAGACCGAGCGGTCTGCCGCCGGTGTTCGCTACGACCGTGGGCTCGCCGCCGTCGGTCGGAATCCGCACGATGCGCCCGTCCTCAAGGCCCGTCCACAACTGGCCGGCCGTGTCGACGACGACATCCTCGGGCCCGTTCCCGGGGAGCGGGACGACGGTGACGCTTGACGTCGGCATGTCTGGCAGCGGGTCGACCGGTGGCGGCTGCCACCGGACCGGGTCGATACGCGGTTTGCGCATACATAAGGACTTTAGAGCCGCCAGGCTCCCTAGGACTTTAGAGCCGTCGGGCTTCCTCGGTGAGCACGCTGCGCAAGATGGCCTCGATGGTGTCGAATTCGGCCTGCCCGCTGATCAGTGGCGGCGCCAACTGGATGACGGAATCGCCGCGTTCGTCGGTGCGGCAGTACAACCCGGCCTCGAAGAGTCCCGACGAGACGCGGGCGAGCATTGGCCGCCGTTCGGCGTCGCTGAACTTCTCTTTGGTCGCTTGGTCTTTGACAAGTTCGACGCCGTAGAAGTACCCCTCGCCGCGCACGTCGCCGACGATCGGCACGTCGTACAGCTTCTCCAGAGTGGCCTGGAAGGCGAAAGAGTGGTGTTTGACCCGTTCGTTGAGGCCCTCGCGTTCGAAGATGTCGAGGTTGGCCAACGCGACGGCGGTCGACACCGGGTGGCCACCGAACGTATAGCCATGCGGGAACATGGTGTTGCCGTCGTTGAACGGCTCGAACAACCGCTCGCTGGCGATCATCGCGCCCAGCGGTGAGTAGCCGGAGGTCAGGCCCTTGGCGCAGGTGATCAGGTCGGGCACGTAGCCGAAGTCGTCACAGGCGAACATCGAGCCGATCCGGCCGAACGCGCAGATCACCTCGTCGGAGACCAGCAGCACGTCATAGGAGTCGCAGATCTCGCGGACCCGTTCGAAATAGCCTGGGGGAGGCGGGATGCTGCCGCCCGCGTTCTGCACCGGCTCCAGGAAGACGGCGGCGACGGTGTCGGGTCCCTCGAATTCGATCGCTTCGGCGATCCGGTCGGCGGCCCATTGCCCGAACGCTTTGGCATCGGTATGGAACGGTTCGGGCGCACGGTAGAAGTTCGTGTTGGGCACCCGGAAACCGCCAGGGGTCACCGGTTCGAACGGTGCCTTATACAACGGCAGCCCGGTGATCGCCAGCGCGCCCTGCGTGGTGCCGTGGTAGGCGATCGATCGCGAAATGACCTTGTGCTTACCGGGTTTACCGGTCAGCTTGAAGTACTGCTTGGCCACCTTCCACGCGGTCTCGACGGCCTCGGTGCCGCCGGTGGTGAAGAACACCCGGTTCAGGTCGCCCGGTGCGTAGTTCGCGATTCGTTCGGAGAGTTCGATCGCCGTCGGGGTGGCATACCCCCACAGCGGGAAGTACGCCAGCGTGCTCGCCTGCCGGGCGGCGACCTCGGCGAGTTCGGTGCGCCCGTGGCCGACCTGCACCGTGAACAACCCGGACAGCCCGTCCAGGTAGCTTTTGCCGCGGTCGTCGAAGATGGTGACGCCCTCGCCGCGGGTGATGATCGGCGGCGAGGTGTCCGGGCCGTGCCGGGTGAAATGCAGCCACAGGTGGTCGGTCATTGTGTGCGAGCCTAACGCTAGTCTCAAGTGATGACCTCCACGCAGGTCAGCGAGTTCGAAGCGCTGCGTCCGCATCTCATGGCGGTTGCCTACCGGCTGACCGGCACGGTGGCCGATTCCGAGGACATCGTCCAGGAAGCGTGGTTGCGCTGGAATTCGGCCGGGGACCGCAGCCCGATCGCCGACTTGCGCGCCTGGCTGACCACCGTGGTGAGCCGGCTCGGGCTGGACCGGTTGCGGTCGGCGGCGCACCGGCGCGAGACCTACACCGGCAATTGGCTGCCCGAACCGGTCGTCACCCCGTTCGATGGAGCGGATCCGCTGTCCGCCGTAGTGGCCCGCGAGGACGCCCGGTTCGCCGCGATGGTGGTGCTCGAACGGCTGTCGCCCGATCAGCGGGTCGCGTTCGTGCTGCACGACGGGTTCGCGGTGCCGTTCTCAGAAGTGGCCGAGGTACTGGGTACCAACGAGGCCGCGGCCCGTCAGCTGGCGTCACGAGCCCGCAAGGCCGTCTCCGCCGAGCCCGCACCGAAGCAAGATCCGAGCCACAACGAGGTGGTCGGAAAGTTGATGGCCGCCATGGCCACCGGCGATCTGCAAGCCGTGGTGGCGCTGTTGCATCCCGACGTGACCTTGACCGGAGATTCGAATGGCAAGGCGCCCACGGCGATCAACGTCATCCACGGGGCGGACAAGGTGTCCCGGTTCCTGTTCGGCCTGGCGCAGCGCTACGGCCCGGCGATATTCACCTCGTATCAGCTGGGGCTGGTCAACGGCGAACTGGGTGCCTACACGGCCGGCTGCCCCGCCAGCGAAGGGTATCGGGAGATGATGCCGCGGATCATGGCCATGACGGTGCGCGACGGAAAAGTTTGTGCCCTATGGGATGTCGCCAACCCCGACAAATTCACCGGTTCCCCGCTGGGCGGCTGAACCGCGAGCCGACCAAGAAAACGATGAGCTCACGCGTTGCGACGGGCGCGGGAGATTCGTAGCCGAAGAGCTCCGCTACGCGGTCGCCCAGGGAATGCGGCAGGCATCCCCGGAATTGAAGCCCTGCTCGGTGATGCCCAGAGTCGCGTTCACCCGCGCCCGCATGTTCTCGAGCCCGATCTGGTACGTCAGCTCGATCACCCCGGCGTCGCCGAAGCGGCGTTGTAGGTCGGCCACTTGCTCATCGGTGACCGTGTGCGGATCGGCCGTCATGGCGTCGGCATAGGCGATGGCGGCGCGTTCGTCGTCGCTGAAAGCCGTTGAGGTGGCGTAGTTGTCGATGTCTTTGAGCCGGTCGGAGTCCAGACCGTCCAGGCGCTGCAGCATGGACCCGAAGTCGACGCACCACGAGCAGCCGATCTTGCGCGCGGTCCACAACACCGCCAGCTGGCGCACGCTGACGGGCAGCGTTTTCGACGCCCAGTCGGCCAGGCTCTCGTGCACGGCCGAGGTGATCATCAGCTTGCGGTGATGCGCGACGACGGCGAGCGGCTCGGGAACCTGGCCGTAACGGCGTTTGGCGACGCGATACATGGCCCGTGTCAGCAGGCCGGCACGCGTCGGAGGCAGGGGTTCGATGCGGGTTTTCTGTGTCATACCCGTTAGACGAAGCGGGGCGCGAAACTGTGACGGGCTTTCCGCGAACGGGCCACCTGAGCCGGACAGATTGATAGCATCCAGCCACCACTTCGTGTGCTCAAAGGAGGCCTGTGGAGGGCGAGGTCTTCGGGCGCTACCGGCTGTTCGAGGTGCTCCGATCGGGCGGCACCGGCATCGTGTACAGAGCCTACGACACGACGATGAGCCGCGAGGTTTCCATCAAGGTGCTCCCGCCGGAGTTGGCTGCCGAGCCTGGCTGCCAGGAGCGGTTCCGGCGTGAGGTCTCCACCGCGGCCCAACTCAGCGATCCGAATCTCATCCCGATCTATGAGGCCGGCGAGATCGACGGACAGCACTACCTGGTGATGCCCGCTGTCCCCGACGGCAGCACCGTGCAAGACCTGCTACGCCGCGAGGGGCGAACGAACCCGGCGGCGGCGGCGCGGGTAATCGTGCAGGTCGCCTCGGCGCTGGAAGCCGCGCACGTCGCTGGGCTGGTTCACGGCGACGTGAAGACCTCGAACTTGTTGGTGGGCGGCCCGTTCGTGTACCTGATCGATTTCGGCGCGACACCGACCGCCACCGATACCGCCGACGCTCGCACCGACATCTACGCTCTGACCGCCGTACTTTACGAATGCCTGACCGGTCAGCCCGCCGTTGTAGGAGATCTCGGGCCGCCCAAACCCACCGACATCGACCCGGGGATCCCGCCGGGCTTCGACGACGTGATCGCGCGCGGCATGGCCAAAGACCCCGACGACCGTTATCAGACCGCCCGCGAGTTGGCCGCCGCCACGCACAACGCACTCACCGCCGAGAGCCCTGCCGCTACGGGGGCGGCGCCGACGAAGGAAGTGGAGTTCGGTCGCTACCGGCTTTTCGAAAAGCTCGGTCAGGGCAGTATGGGCGCGGTTTATCGGGCCCGCGACACCGCGCTGGGACGGGATGTGGCGATCAAATTGCTGCAGCCGGAACTGGCTGCTGAGCCGGGCTTTCAGGAGCGATTTCGCCGCGAGGCCTACGCTGCTGCCCGGCTGGCCAGCCCGAACATCATCCCTATCTACGAGACCGGTGAGTTCGACGGGCGCCTGTATCTGGTGATGCCGATCATCGACGGCGTCGATCTGAATAAGGTCCTCAAGACCGATGGAGCGATGAGTCCGCAGCAGGCAGTGCGGGTGGTCGAACAGGTTGCCGCAGCGCTGGATGCGGCGCACAAGTCGGGGCTGGTGCACCGGGATGTGAAGCCGTCGAACCTGTTGATGGTCGGTGAAGACTTTGTGTATCTGATTGATTTCGGACTCGTTCACGAGGCCGATGCCACTCGCCTGACGCTCACGAACGTCGCCCCGGGAAGTCCGGCGTACATGGCCCCGGAACGCTTCGGCGGTGGCAAAGTCGTCGACGCTCGTGCCGACGTGTACTCGCTTGCCTGTGTGCTGTACGAGTGCCTCACCGGGCGGGTGCCGTTCAGCGGTGGCGGTGTGGAGGGGTTGACCGCCGCCCACCGCAGCGACGCTCCGCCCAAACCCAGCAGCTTCGATCCCGCGATACCCGTCGGGTTCGACGCGGTGATCGCGCGGGGCATGGCGAAGGAACCCGACGACCGCTACCAGTCGGCACACGAACTGGCGGTGGCCGCCCGCGCGGCCCTCACCGACGACTTCGACGCTCACGCGGCGCCGCCAGCCCGCCTCCGCGACGCCGCTTCCAGTGAGGACGACACCGCACGCACGACCGCGTCCGCACCACGTGCACGTCGCCGCGGCCCGGTTCTCGCCGTCGCCGCCGTGGTCGTGGCGGCGGTGATCGCCGTCGGCGCGTTCTTGGGGATCACCAACCAATTCCCTTTCCATGCAACGAAACCGCAGGGTCAGGCCGTGCTGGCGTTTACTGGTCTCGACAATCCCCGGGGCGTCGCCGTCGATGCGAAGGGCGACGTCTACGTCACTGATAGCGGCAACAACCGGGTCCTGGAACTGGCCGCGGGCTCGACCAGCCAGAGCGTGGTGGCCATCGGCGGCCTGGAACGTCCCGACGATGTAGCGGTCGACGGTGCGGGTGACTTAGAGGTCAGCGATCCCGCGCAGCACAGGGTGCTGGAGCTGGCGGCGGGGATGACCAACCCGACCGTGCTGGCGTTCACCGATCTCGGGGAACCCACAGGGGTGGCGGTCTATTCGCGCGACACCCGCGGCGACCGCGCGGTGTTTGTCACCGACTCCGCGCACAACCGGGTGGTGGAGATGCTCGCGCATTCGACCGAGCAGGCGGAGCTGCCGTTCAGCGGCCTGGCTGGTCCCTCGGCCGTGGCGGTGAGTCGCGACGGTGCCCTCTTCGTCATCGATCGGGACAACGAGCGGGTGCTGAAGCTACCGTGGGCGGCGACCGTTCCGACCGTGCTCCCCTTTCTCATCGGACGCCCGGATGATGTGGCCGTCGATACCAGCGGAAACGTGTATGTGACCGACGGCGGCGACAATCGTGTTACGAAGTACGACAGGGCCACCAGCACGTCAATAACATTGCCGTTCAAAGGACTTAACCATCCCGAGGGAATGGCCGTCGACACCGCCGGGAATGTCTACGTCGCTGATACGGGCAACAACCGGGTGCTGAAGCTACCGCCCGGTTAACGCGAGAACAGGATCGCGCGCTTGACCTCTTGAATCGCTTGGGTGACCTGGATCCCGCGCGGGCAGGCCTCGGTGCAGTTGAACGTGGTGCGGCATCGCCAGACGCCGTCGACCTCGTTCAGGATGTCCAGGCGCTCGGCGGCCGCCTCGTCGCGGCTGTCGAAGATGAACCGGTGCGCGTTGACGATCGCCGCCGGGCCGTAGTAGCTGCCCTCGTGCCAGAAGATCGGGCAGCTGGTGGTGCAGGCCGCACAAAGGATGCACTTGGTGGTGTCGTCGTAGCGGGCGCGGTCGGTCGGGCTCTGGATGCGTTCGCGCGTCGGCGGGTTGCCGGTGGTGACCAGGTACGGCTTCACCGCACGGTAGGCGTCGAAGAACGGCTCCATGTCGACCACCAGGTCCTTCTCGACCGGCAGCCCGCGGATCGGTTCGACCGTGATGGTCAACGGCTTCGGCTGCCTCCCCTTCTTCGGCGGGGGCAGCAGGTCGCGCATCAGCACCTTGCAGGCCAACCGGTTGACGCCGTTGATGCGCATGGCGTCGGAACCGCACACCCCGTGCGCGCAGGATCGCCGGAAGGTGAGTGTGCCGTCGAGGTAGCTCTTGATGTAGATCAGCAGATTGAGCATCCGGTCGCTGGGCAGGCACGGCACCCGAAAGCTTTGCCAGCCACCGGTTTCCGCGAATGCGTCGGGCTGGTCGGGGTTGAACCGGGCGATCTTGACGGTCACCATGACCGCGCCCTCGGGAATCGCCGGCAGGGGTGGTTCCAGGCTGGTCTCGACGTCTGGTGCCCCTTCTTGTTCCAGAGCCATCAGTACTTGCGCTCCTTGGGTTCGTAGCGAGTCTGCACGACGGGCTTGAAGTCCAGCGTGATGTCGCTCAGCAGATCGGTGCCCTGCTTATCGGGCCCAATTTCCTTATAGGCCATCGTGTGGCGCATGTAGTTGACATCGTCGCGGTTGGGGTAGTCCTCGCGGGCATGCCCGCCGCGGGACTCCTTGCGGTTCAGCGCCCCGACCACCGTGACCTCGGCCAGCTCCAATAGGAAGCCCAGCTCGATGGCCTCCAGCAGGTCGCTGTTGAAGCGTTTCCCCTTGTCGTGCACGGAGATTCGGGAATACCGTTCCTTCAGGGCGTGAATGTCGGTGAGCGCCTGTTTCAGCGTCTCCTCGGTGCGGAAGACCGCTGCGTTGTTGTCCATGGTCTGCTGCAGCGCGCCGCGGATGTCGGCGACGCGCTCGTTGCCGTGCTCGGACAGGATGTCGGCGACCCAACCGACGACCATCCCCTCCGGCTCCGGCGGCATGTCGACGAAGTCGTGGCCCCGCGCATACGAAGCCGCCGCAATGCCTGCCCGCCGCCCGAAGACGTTGATATCCAACAACGAGTTGGTGCCGAGCCGGTTGGCGCCGTGTACCGACACGCACGCGCACTCCCCGGCCGCGTACAGGCCCGGAACGGTAGAAGTGTTGTCGGCCAACACCTGTCCGGTGACGGTGGTCGGGATGCCGCCCATCACGTAGTGGCAGGTCGGGTAGACGGGCACCAGCTCGTGCACCGGGTCCACGCCCAGATAGGTGCGGGCGAATTCGGTGATGTCGGGCAGCTTGGCCTCCAGCACGTCCTCGCCGAGGTGGCGGACGTCGATGTAGACGTAGTCCTTGTGTGGCCCGGCGCCCCGGCCCTCCAGGACCTCGAGCACCATTGAGCGCGCGACGATGTCGCGCGGCGCCAGGTCGACGATCGTCGGCGCGTAGCGCTCCATGAAGCGCTCGCCCTCGCCGTTGAGTAGCCGGCCGCCCTCGCCGCGCACAGCTTCAGAGATTAAGATGCCCAGGCCGGCCAGCCCGGTCGGATGAAACTGGTGAAACTCCATGTCCTCCAACGGAAGTCCCTTGCGGAACACGATTCCGATGCCGTCACCGGTCAGCGTGTGTGCGTTGGACGTCGTCTTGTACATTCGGCCCGAGCCGCCGGTCGCGATCACAACGGCCTTGGCGTGGAAGACGTGGATCTCGCCGGTGGCCAGCTCGTAGGCGACCACGCCGGTGGCCACCGGACCACTCGGGGTCTGGGTCAGCACCAGGTCCAGGGCGTAGAACTCGTTGAAGAACTGCACGTCCTGCTTGACGCAGTTCTGGTAGAGCGTCTGCAGGATCATGTGGCCGGTGCGGTCGGCCGCATAGCAGGCCCGGCGCACCGGGGCCTTGCCGTGGTCGCGCGTGTGACCGCCGAAGCGGCGCTGGTCGATGCGGCCCTCGGGGGTCCGGTTGAATGGCATCCCCATCTTTTCCAAATCGAGCACCGCGTCGATGGCCTCCTTGCACATGATCTCCACGGCGTCCTGGTCGGCGAGGTAGTCGCCGCCCTTGACGGTGTCGAACGTGTGCCATTCCCAATTGTCGTCTTCGACATTGGCCAGCGCGGCGCACATGCCGCCCTGGGCGGCCCCGGTGTGGCTGCGGGTGGGGTACAGCTTGGTCAGCACCGCGGTGCGCACGCGCGGTCCGGCCTCGACCGCCGCCCGCATCCCGGCACCGCCCGCGCCGACGATCACCACGTCGTATCGGTGTTGCTGGATCAACGGTCAGCTCCCTGGACTAGAAATATTCGGGTCGAAGGTCAACAGCACGTAGGTGCCCAGCACCAGCGTGAATCCCATCGACAACAGCAGCAGGCTGTTGAGCCAGAACCGGGTGCTGTCCTTACGGCTGTAGTCGTCGATGATGGTGCGCAGGCCGTTGCCGCCGTGGAGTTGGGCCAGCCACAGCAGCGCCAGATCCCAGAACTGCCAGAACGGCGACGCCCAGCGCTGCGCCACGTAGTTGAAGTCGATGCGATACACGCCGTCGTCCCACATCAGCATGATGAACAGGTGCCCGAGGGCCAGGAACACCAGCGCGATGCCGGAGAACCGCATGAACAGCCACGCGAACTTCTCGAAGTTCGGGATGCCTGCCCGGCGCCGCGGTGACCGGGGATTGTCCAGGCTGGCCGGGCGGTCGGGGCTGCGCTGACGCACCGGCGCGACCTCGCCGCGGCCGAGCTGAAGGTCGGGGCTGCTCATCGGAAGTGCTCCATCATGTGAATGCCGATCACGACCGCCGCCGGGACCATCAGCAGCAGATAGACCACGCCGATGATCCACAGCATCAGCCGCTGATAGCGGGGGCCGTGGCGCCAGAAGTCGATCAGGATGACCCGGATGCCGTTCATCGCGTGGAAAAGCACGGCGGCGACCAAGCCGAATTCCATCAGGCCCACGACCGGGGTCTGGTAGTCGTGGATCACCGCGTTGTAGGTCTGCGGGCTCACCCGCAGCATCGCGGCATCCAGGACGTGGACGAACAGGAAGAAGAAGATCGTCGCGCCGCTGATGCGATGCAGCACCCACGACCACATGCCGGGATCTCCCCGGTACAGGGTCCGTGGTGGCCGTCGTTTGCGCGTCGTCTGCGTAGTCACCCCAGTCCTCACCGCCTTCTTGCGACGTTAAACGACACTCGAGCCGGGCAATCGAGCTTAGCTCTAAAGACGCGCGGTTTGCGGCGACAGTCTGCTGAACCCAGGTGCCTGTTCCCGCTAGGGTGACTGTCGTAGTTGGGCCATGGATGAGGTGGGTTGCGGTATGCCTGACATCGACTGGAATCTGCTGCGGGACAAAGCAATACACGCAGCGGCTGGGGCTTATGCGCCCTATTCGCGGTTCCAGGTCGGCGCGGCCGCACTGGTCGACGACGGCCGGGTGATCACCGGGTGCAATGTGGAGAACGTCTCATATGGCCTTGGTCTCTGCGCCGAATGCGGTGTGGTGTGTGCCCTGCATGCGACCGGCGGTGGCCGGTTGACCGCGCTGGTCTGCGTCGACGCGCGAGGCTCGCTGCTGATGCCGTGCGGGCGCTGCCGCCAGGTGCTGCTCGAGCACGGTGGCCCCGGGCTGCTGATCGACCACCCGGACGGCCCGCGCCGGCTCGACGACCTGCTGCCCGACGCCTTCGGTCCCGACGATCTAGCCCGGGGCCGCGTCTGATGGACGCCGCATTCGACGCGCCGACGGTGATCCGGACCAAGCGCGACGGCGGCCGGTTGTCCGATGCCGCGATCGACTGGGTCATCGGCGCCTACACAGACGGCCGGGTCGCCGAGGAGCAGATGGCGGCCCTGCTGATGGCGATCCTCTTTCGCGGCATGGATCGCGGCGAGATCGCCAGGTGGACCGCGGCAATGCTGGCGTCGGGCGAGCGGCTGGACTTCAGCGACCTGCACGTGCCGACGGTGGACAAGCACTCGACCGGCGGGGTGGGCGACAAGATCACCCTGCCGTTGGTGCCCGTCGTCGCCGCCTGTGGAGCGACGGTCCCACAGGCATCGGGCCGCGGACTCGGCCACACCGGCGGCACCCTGGACAAGCTCGAATCGATCGCCGGGTTCACCGCCGCGCTGCCCATCCGGCGGGTGCGCGAGCAACTCCGCGACGTCGGCGCGGCCATCTTCGCCGCCGGTGACCTCGCCCCCGCCGACGCGAAGCTCTACGCGCTTCGCGACATCACCGCCACGGTCGAGTCGCTGCCGCTGATCGCCAGCTCGGTGATGAGCAAGAAGCTCGCCGAGGGGGCGGGTGCCTTGGTGCTCGACGTGAAGGTCGGTTCCGGGGCGTTCATGGCGTCGGAGGCGCAGAGCCGCGAACTGGCGCACACGATGGTCGAACTGGGCGCCGCGCACGGGGTGCCCACCCGCGCACTGCTGACGGACATGAACTGCCCGCTCGGCGCGACCGTCGGCAACGCCCTCGAGGTCGTCGAGTCGTGCGAGGTGCTGGCCGGCGGCGGCCCGCCCGACGTCGTGGAGCTGACGCTGCGCCTGGCCTGCGAGATGCTCGAGCTCGCCGGCATCGATGACCGCGATCCCGCCGACACGCTGCGCGACGGCACCGCGATGGATCGGTTTCGCCGGCTCGTCGCGGCCCAGGGTGGTGACTTGTCGGTACCGTTGCCGATCGGTACGCATACCGAGACCGTGACCGCCGACCGGAGCGGCACAATGGGCGATATCGACGCGATGGCGGTAGGGGTTGCGGCTTGGCGGCTCGGTGCGGGCAGATCCCGTCCGGGCGAACGGGTGCAGCCGGGTGCCGGCATCAAGATCCACCGCCGCCCGGGGGAGCCGGTCGCCGCCGGTACGCCATTGTTCACCCTGTACACCGACACCCCACAGCGCTTCGGCGCGGCGCTGGCCGAGCTGGACGGCGGGTTCAGTGTCGGCGACACATCACCGGTTTCGCGACCGCTCATCATCGATCGGATCATCAAGTGACGGCACCACTGGGTTTGGAGCAGATCAGAAAAGCGCCCAAGGCTCTGCTGCACGATCACCTCGACGGCGGACTGCGCCCGGCGACGGTGATCGAAATCGCCGCTGAGACCGGCTACGACGGGCTACCCGCCACAGGCGTCGACGAGCTGGCGACGTGGTTTCGCACCCGCTCGCACAGCGGTTCGCTGGAGCGCTACCTAGAGCCGTTCTCGCACACCGTGGCGGTCATGCAGACGCCCGACGCGCTGCATCGCGTCGCCTTCGAGTGCGTGGAAGACCTGGCCGCCGACTCGGTGGTCTACGCCGAGGTGCGGTTCGCGCCCGAGTTGCACATCGACCGCGGGCTGTCCTTCGACGAGATCGTCGAGGCCGTGCTGGCCGGCTTCGCCGACGGCGAGAAGGCGTGCGCGGCCGGGAATCGGCCGATTGTGGTGCGGCTGTTGGTCACCGCAATGCGGCACGCGGCGGTGTCCCGCGAGATCGCAGAACTGGCAATCCGGTTCCGGGACAAGGGGGTTGTCGGATTCGACATCGCGGGCGCCGAGGCGGGCAACCCGCCGACGCGGCATCTGGAAGCATTCGACTACATGCGAGACCACAACGCGCGCTTCACTATTCATGCCGGTGAGGCGTTCGGGTTGCCGTCCATTCACGAGGCGATCGCCTTCTGCGGCGCCGACCGGCTGGGTCACGGGGTACGCATCGTCGACGACATCGACATCCTCGCCGACGGCGAGGTTCGGCTGGGCCAGCAGGCATCGATCTTGCGGGACAAGCGAATTCCGCTGGAGTTGTGTCCCAGCTCGAACGTGCAGACCGGCGCCGTCAAAAGCATCGCCGATCATCCCTTCGATCTGCTGGCCCGGACACGCTTTCGGGTGACGGTCAACACCGACAACCGGCTGATGAGCGATACGACGATGAGCCTTGAGATGCACCGGCTCGTCGAGGCGTTCGGCTACGGGTGGAGCGACCTCGAGCGGTTCACCATCAACGCGATGAAATCGGCTTTCATTCCCTTCGACGAGCGGCTGGCGATCATCGACGAGGTGATCAAGCCGCGGTACGCGGTCCTGATCGGCTAGCTCATAGGGCGTGCGACTTGCGCAGGAGTTCGGCCGGGGTTGGCAGCCGGATGGAGATGAGCCCCGCAAAGTTGTCATCGAGCAGATGAACCCGGTGCACGGTGCTGTGCACCAGCGTCCACCCACCGCCGATGGCACGCAGCCGCAGTAGCCCGTCGGCCGGTCCGTCGGCGAACTGTTGGGCCATCTCGCGCAAGACCGGGTGGTCGTTCGGGTGCACGAACGGCTGCCCCACCACTTCGCCACGCCAGTCGGCGTGCGGAAAGGGCGGATCGAGCCATTTGAGCAGGTTCCACGTTCGCAGGTCGACAAAGGCGCGGTGAATACCGTCCTGTGCCAGGTCCCGCACTATTTGACGCGCCAGGTCACCATCGGGTTCCGGCGCCTCCTTGTGAGCGACCCGCCAATTCATGGCGCGGGCAACCAAGTGATTTGTGCCGTCCGCGTGAGATTCGAGTGCGGCTCGGGCCACGAAACTCACCCGGATGCGCTCGCCGTCATAACCCGTGGTGTCCCAGGTGCTGCAAAACGTGTCGCCAGGCTTGCAACTCATGGACAAGGCGAGCACCTGGGCCTCATCGCGGTTGATGTGACCGATCGGCAAATCCGCCGCGAACGCGCGGCCATCGGTTTTCTCGACGCTCAAATCAAGGCCGGCATTGAATAATGCCTGAGGCGTGTCGCTTGCCGTCCCCGTCGTCAAATCCCATGACACCGCTCCCGGCAAAGACCTTTGCGCCGGACGCGCGCCCGAACGGCCGACCCATAAATGCACGCCGTGTACTCGGCCATCATTGGAGACCACGGCCCGGGTTCGGAGCACCGCGCTTCCATGCCCCACTTGCTTTGTCACGCTTTGCTTGTCGCGGACAGTCTCATCAACTGCGGCCATTATGGAGCCAAGATGCGGATTCCTCCGCAGGAATACGCTCGTCGGCACGAATTTTCGAAGCGTGTGCCCTTGTGCAATGACGACGGGCTCGTCGCCGAGCACTTCGAGCAACAGCCAATCGCGGTCCACGAGTTGTGATCATACGAGCAACCTGCGCATAAGCGATGGCTAATCGGCGGACCGGGATGTTGCGGCGGCCCGCTCCCCGGCCCCGGGCGGTGGCCGTGCCCGACGGCTCGCGGCCATGTTGGAAACTATCGACTTGTGCGGGAGCATTCTGATATAAACCTTGCGGCGTCTGGCAGTGCGCGAGACCCGCTGAAAACGCGAATGTGTAGTCCGTACGCGTTGATTTCCAGCCTGAGTCAACGAAGCTGAGGACTATGAATAATTGCGGACAGCCCGCCTCGCCATATCCCACTCCATGAGCCACATCGACGGTTTGATCCCGCAGCTGCTAAAGCACGGTAAGCGCACGGTAAGGGAGCTCAGCGCGTCCGGATCGATCAATGCCGAGACATTCGCGAGCCTGCACCGTAAAGCCAATTCCCTGCTTTCTCGATTGACCGCCGAAGGCATTCAGACGTCGACCCGCATCGGAATTCTAGGTCGCAATTCACGCGAGTGGATCGTTGCGGATCTGGTTTTGATTGAACTGCAATGCCTTTCGGTCGAAATCCCGTGGGAGCTCGGCGCGGCGGAGCAGCAAGATTACATTTCCATTTGTGACATTCACAATCTTACGGCTCTCATCGTGATCAGCTCTCACAATGATTCGGACGATGCCGTCATCGAGATATTCAAGCATCCGAAACCGGGGCGCACGAAGAAAATCGGTCCGGACGATCTAACCGTCACTTTTTCTCGTGATCCGAACGATCCACCGACGGCGATCACCATTTCGAAGAGCGACACCTCCAACGCCATCGAGTCGTTCGTGAATGTGTGGGCCCCCAGCAGTCGGGATCATCTTCTGGTCGTGGTGCCGTTCGCGAGTTTCCAGCAGAGGTTTCTCGTGTACTTGGCGATAAAGTACGGGTTCGACATCACGCTGGCCCCGCACGAGCTGATGCACCAGGCGCTCACACGATTCTCGCCGACGATCATGAGTAACGACCGCTATCTCTGGATGAGCCTGGGAGGGCGCAGCTTCCCCGGGGGCGCTGCCTGATCAACTTGACGATTGGGCACGGCGGCATCAGGTTGGTGAGGTGAAGTTACCCCTGCTGGGCCCCATCTCGCTGACGGGCTTCCAGAACGCCTGGTTCTTCTTGTTCCTGCTGCTCGTGCTGCTGGTGCTGGGAATCTACGTCGTCCTGCAATTCGCCCGTCGCCGTCGGGTCCTTCGGTTCGCCAACATGGAGGTGCTCGAGCGCGTCGCGCCGCCACATCCCAGCCGGTGGCGGCATGTGCCGACGATTCTGCTGGCCACGTCGCTGGTGCTGCTGACCACCGCGATGGCCGGGCCGACCTCCGACGTCCGGATTCCGCTCAACCGCGCTGTCGTGATGCTGGTGATCGACGTCTCGGAGTCCATGGCGTCCACCGATGTAGCCCCCTCCCGGCTGGAAGCCGCGAAGGAGGCCGGTAAGCAGTTCGCCCACGAGCTGACGCCGGCCATCAACCTCGGGCTGGTGGAGTTCGCGGCCACGGCCACGCTGCTCGTCCCCCCGACGACCAACCGTGCCGCCGTGAATGCGGGCATCGACAGCCTGCAGGCCGCCCCCAAGACCGCGACCGGGGAGGGCATTTTCACCGCGCTGCAGGCGATCGCGACGGTCGGCTCGGTGATGGGCGGCGGTGACGGTCCGCCACCGGCGCGCATCGTGCTGGAATCCGATGGCGCCGAGAACGTGCCGCTGGATCCCAACGCGCCGCAGGGGGCGTTCACCGCGGCGCGGGCCGCCAAGGCCGAGGGTGTCCAGATATCGACTATCTCCTTCGGCACGCCCGACGGCACCGTGGTCTATGAGGGCGCCACGATCCCGGTCCCGGTCGACGATCAGACGCTGCAGAAGATCTGCGAGATCACCGACGGGCAGGCGTTCCACGCCGACAGTCTCGAATCGCTCAAGAGCGTGTACTCGACCCTGCAGCGCCAGATCGGCTACGAAACCGTCAAGGGCGACGCGAGCCTCGCCTGGATGCTGCTCGGCGCCCTCGTCATGGCCGGTGCCGTACTGGCCGGTCTATTGCTGAACCGCAGACTGCCGGCCTAGGACGATCAGGTCGGAAGCCGCCGGTTGAGCAGCAGCGCCAGCGCCGTCGCGATCAGGGCCGTGAGGACGGCGAGGCGCAGCCACCCGGAGCTGCCGGGCCCCGGCACCGTGCGGTAGCCGATCTCGTTCTCGATCGCGCTGTAGCTCTTGGTGAGTTCATCGACGCTGGACGCGGTGTAGGACTGCCCGCCGGACAGCTTGGCGATCGTCTTCATCTGGTCCGCCGAGACCGGGACCGCGACCTTCTGCCCGTCCATCTCGATCTCGCCGTTCTTGGTTCCGAACGAGATGGTGGAGATGGGCACGCCCTGATCCCTGGCCAGCCGCGCCGCGGTGTAGGCGCCGTCGTGCGGATCGCTGGGATCCGACGGCTTGTTCTCACCGCCGTCGGAGAGCAGCACGATGCGCGCCGGCGGCGGGTTGTCGCCGCCCGTTACGGCCGTGGCGCCGATTGCGTGCAGGGCGGTGAAGATGGCTTCCCCGGTCGCGGTGCTGTCGGCGAAGTCGAGTTTCTTCAGCGCGTCGACGGTCGCCTGGTGCTGCGGGGTCGGCGGCACCAGCAGGTAGGGCGTTCCCGCGAAGCCGACCAGTCCGAGATTGATGCCCGGCGTCAGTTGACCGGCGAACTGGCCGGCAGCCTGCTCGGCGGCCTTGAGCCGGTTGGGTTGGACGTCGGTGGCTCGCATGGATTGCGACATGTCGACGACCAGCATGATGACGGCGCGGTTGCGCGGGATCCGCATGTCATGGGTGGGCGTGGACAGCGCGACGGTCAGCAGGATCAGGCCGAGCAACGAAACCGCGATCGGAAGGTGCCGCCACGGCGACTGCGGCACGTTCGCCTCTGTGTAGCGCCGCAACCGGCGCCGCCGCCGCGCCTGGACGACGACATAGACGGCGAGCAGGGCCAGCGGCACCAGGGCGAACAGCAACATGGCAGGGCGCTGAAATCCGTAGAGCGGAAGGGGGCCGATACCGGGAAGCGACACGTGGCCTACCTCCCCGTCTGTGCCCGGTCTGGCCATCGGATTGACCGACGGCGGATGCTGCCGCCAGTAAAGAGGAGACTTCGTGACCCGTCAAACGCGGCCTGTTCGGGGCCTATTCGCGCCGGAGCCGCCCGTCGACGAATTGCTCCAGCTTCTCCCACTCCCGTACCGCCGCGGCGTAGGGAGGCGACGGCTTGCCGACCGAGCCGGGCTCAAGCACGGCGGCCACCAGCTTGCCCAGCGGCCGGGTCGTCTCCAGCGCCTTGTCGACCGTGGGATCCTCGGAGTAGTCGCCGACGTCGCGGAGCAATTCGACGGCCAGGTCCAGCTGTTCGCGGTCGACGGCGTCCGGCCCATCGGCGATGTCGTCGGACAACCCGCTGAGCACGTAGATGTTGTCGTCGGTCACCTCCACCGCCAGCGAGCCGTCTGTCGCGGCGGTACGGATGTCGTCGTAGGTGCTCAAGTCGGCCAGGTCGTGGTCGTGCTCGTCGGCGAGGTAGCGGGCCAGCGACCGCTCGGAGCTGAACACGCTGATCCGGCCGTTGCGGCCCAGGAAGATCGGGCGATCGTCCAGGTAGCACCGCAGCGTGTAGAAGGTGCCGGAGCTCGTCATGACCCGAATCGGGTCGATGCCCACCGCGGCCCAGAAACCCTCGTCGCTGCCCAGCACGACGGTGTCGCCGGCCGCGCGAGGTTCCTCGTCGGCTTGGCCCTCGTCCTCGTCGTCTTCGTCGGCTTCGCTGTCCTCGGAGGTCTCCTCGTCGACCGCGTCCGTGGCGTCGTCCGCCTCGTCCTCTTCGGCGGCGTCTTCCTCGGGCTGCTCGGCCAGCTCGTCGGCGGCCTTGGTGGACGCCGCGGCGTCGACCTCCGGGGTCGTGACGATCTTCTCGATCGCGCTCAGCACGTCGTCCCAGCTGCGTCCGACGGCCTCGGAGATCGAATTCCAGCGCTTCAGACCGGCTTTGCCGGTGAAGAGCTCGATGCCACCCGACACCGTGCCCAGGCTGGGGTTGCCGTTGAAGAACTTCGACACCGCGGTCAGCTCGCACACCGACCCGATGGATGACACGATCCCCAGCGCGCCCGCCAGCGCATTCACCGACTCCTCGCTCGGCTTCTCCGACACCAGCTCCTCGACGGCGACCAGATCGAACTGCCTGCTCTCGCTGGGCTCGAATTTGCGGGCGGGTGCCGCGGTCAGGTCTCCCCACGCCGGATGGTCGACCAGATCGTTGTCGTCCTCCGAGCGCACGAACGCGACCAGGTCCGCAACGGACTCGAAGACATACAGGTCCTCGTCCTTGCCGAGGAACGCCTCCCACTCGTCGCCGGCATCCCGCCAGCGGGGTGCCCACACCGTGTAGCGATCACCAGTGGACAGACTCAGCCGGATGGGCACGAGGTCAGCAGCCATGCGGCACACAATAGCGACGGCCCGCGGAGGTACTTGGCACCTAGTCCCAGATGTCGGCGATGGCGGGCGCACTGGCCGCGTAACCGGTCTTGGGCAGCCCGTACATCTGCTCGATCGTGGAAAGCACGTTGTAGTGGCTGATCTGCTCGTTGTAGGAGCCGGGGCGGACGTGCGCGCCGTAGATCACCGTCGGGATTTGGTTGCGGCTGGAGTCGTCGTCCTCGTCGAACGTCAGGATCAACAGGCTGTTGTTGGCCACCGCCCAGTTGGCGTAGCCGGACAGTTGGCGGCTCAGCCACGTGTCGGCCTGCGCGATCGAGCCGTCGTGCATGTTGTCGTCGTTGTTGGGGATGACGAACGAGACGGTCGGCAGGTTGGCGTAGTTGCCCGCCGGGAACGCGGAGAAGGGCAGCGAGTTCGCCGCAGGCACATTGCTGAAGTTGGCCCAGGGCACGTGCTTGCGGGCGTACTTGCCCGCGCTGCAGACCGGCGAGCCAACCGCGGGAAGGCCTTCGGAGAAGCCGACGAACGTGTGGCCGGCGGCCAGCAGTTCGGACGCCAGATTGGGGGCGGCGCCGCCGTTGACCGGGCACAGGTCCTTGGTCACGCCGAACGTGTTGCCGGCGAACAGCGCCAGGTAATTCGGCTCGCTGGGATGCGTCTCGGCGAACGACTGGGTCATGTTCGCCCCGCCCGCGGCGAGCGCGGTGATGAACGGCGCCGCCTTGTTGCCGATGATGCGGCCCTCGGACTTGTTCTCCTCCACCACGATCACCACGTGTGAGGGTTGCGGGATGGCGGCCGCCTCAAGGCTCACGCGAGGGGCCAGCGGGCTGGCCGCCAGCCCGGCAAGCGCCACCGCACCGAGCACCCGCAGCACTCGATAACCCCTGCCCGTCAACCCTGTTCGACCGTCATTTCGGCTCAGCACCGGCCGAGCATATGAGCGGACCCGGCGCGTCGACGGCGCCGACGCGGGCACGTCGGCGCGGCGTTAGGTAACTGCGGCCGGATTGTTATATAGGGTCAAATGCCGTGGAGGTGCGCGTTGTCGACCACCCGTTGGCGGTGGCCCTGCTGACGACGATGCGTGACGCGCGCACCGGCAACGCCGCCTTCCGCGATGCGCTGCGCGACCTGACCGCGATGCTGGTCTACGAGGCCACCCGCGACGCGGCCATCGAGACCTTCCCGGTCCACACCCCGCTGGCCGAGACACTCGGGGTGCGACTGGCCAAACCGCCCCTGCTCGTGCCGGTGCTGCGGGCCGGTCTGGGCATGGTCGATCAGGCGTTGGCGCTATTGCCCGCGGCCCGGGTCGGATTCGTGGGCGTCGCCCGCGACGAGGAAACCCATCGGGCCGCTGGGTATTTCGACTCGCTGCCCGACGAATTGGCGCACGTGCCGGTGCTGGTTCTCGACCCGATGTTGGCCACCGGCGGATCGCTGAAGCACACGCTCGGTCTGCTGCTGGACCGCGGCGCAACGGAGATCACGGTGTTGTGCGCGGTCGCCGCTCCGGAAGGCATTGCCGCCCTTGAGCAGACGGCGCCGAACGCCCGGCTGTTCACCGCCGCCGTCGATGACGAGCTCAACGAGAACGCCTTCATCGTGCCGGGTCTCGGCGACGCGGGGGACCGTCAGTTCGGGCCCCGCTAGCCTTCACCAGCCGCGCACCTCTTCGACGAGGTGTTGGCGCAGCTCACCGGCCCGCGCCCGGGCGGCGCTCAGGTCCCCGGTCACCGCGCAGCGAATCTCGATGTAGCACTTCAGCTTCGGCTCGGTTCCCGAGGGCCGGACCACCACCCGCGCGGATGCTTCGTCGTCACCGCCGGTGAAGATCAACGCGTCGGTGATATCGGTGACGGTCGCGGCGAACCCGGCGAGTCGGCCCGGCGGGGCCGCCCGCAGCCGGTGCATCAGGTCGGCGGCCTCCGCGGCGTCGGCGACCCGGCGTGACACCGCCGCGACGTCGTGCACTCCGTAACGCCGGGCGAGTCCGTCGAGGGCCTCGGGCACCGAGGCGTCGCGCGCCTTCAGCGCGGCCACCAGATCGCAGACCAGCACCGCGGCGCTGATGCCGTCCTTGTCGCGCACGGCGTCCGGGTCGACACAGTGCCCGATCGCTTCCTCGTAGGCGTAGACCAGGCTGCCGCCGGGCACTTCCGCGTCGGCGCGCGCCAACCACTTGAACCCGGTGAGGGTTTCGACGTGCACGGCGCCGTGCTCCGCGGCGATGGCCGCCAGCATCCGCGACGACACCACCGTGCTGGCCACCACCGGTGTCTCCGAGGGCTCCTGCGACAGGATGTAATCGCCTAGCAGCCAACCGGTTTCATCGCCGGACAGCATGCGCCAACCCGATTCGCCTACGACGCCGACCGCGCAGCGGTCGGCGTCGGGATCCAGCGCGATCGCGACGTCGGCGTCCTCGTCGGCGGCCAGGGCGAGCAGCGCGTCGGTGGCGCCGGGCTCCTCCGGGTTGGGGAACGCGATGGTGGGGAAGTCGGGGTCCGGCGCGAACTGGGCTCCGACGGCGTGCACGTGGTCAAAGCCGGCGCGGTGCAAGGTATCCACGGCCACCGTGCCGCCCACGCCGTGCATGGCCGTCAGCACCACCCGCACCGAGCCGGAACCGCGTCGTAGCCCGGCAGCGCGTTCGATATAGCGCTGCACCAGGTCGGTCTGTGCGGGTTCGACCGCCCTGCGGGCGATCTCGTCGGCCGGGGGAGCGGCGGCCATCGCGGATTCGATCTGGCGGTCGGTGGGCGAGATGAGCTGGATGCCGCCGTCCAGGTACACCTTGTAGCCGTTGTCGGTCGCCGGGTTGTGCGAGGCCGTGATCTGTATCCCGGCCGCGGCACCGGTGTGCCGCACGGCGAACGCCACCACCGGCGTGGGCGTCGTCCCGGGCAACAACAGCACCGAAAAGCCCTGGGCGGCAAGCACCTCGGCCGTCACGGTGGCGAAGACCGCCGAGCCGTGCCGCGCGTCGCGTCCGACGATCACCGACGCGCCGGCCAGGTCACGACCTATCAGCACCTGTGCAACCGCCCAGGTCGCGCGCGACACCACTGCGACGTTCATGGCGTCCGGCCCGCCGCGCACCGGACCGCGCAGGCCCGCGGTGCCGAAGGTGAGCGGGTGGGCGAACCGCGCGGCAAGTTCGTCCGCGTCGCAGGCCGCGAGTTCGGCGGCCGTCACCGGATCGGGATCGTGCGCGATCCACTCCTCGGGCGTCATGCGATCTACAGCCGGGGTAGGCGCTGGATGACACTGGCCAGCAGGGCGCCCATCCGGTTGGCCGACGCGGCGCCCGCGGCAAGCACCTCGGCGTGGCTCAGCGGCTGGCCGCTGAGCCCGGCGGCCAGGTTCGTCACCAGCGACACGCCCAGCACCTCGGCGCCGGCCGCCCGGGCGGCGATGGCTTCATGCACCGTCGACATGCCCACCAAGTCGGCGCCCAGCGTTCGCAGCATCCGGATTTCCGCGGGTGTCTCGTAGTGCGGGCCGGGCAGGCCGGCGTAGACGCCTTCGGCCAGTCCGGGGTCGGCCTCGCGGGCGAGTTGCCGCAGCCGCGGGGAGTAGGCGTCGGTCAGGTCCACGAATTGCGGCCCGACCAACGGCGACCGCGCGGTCAGGTTCAGGTGGTCGCTGATCAGCACGGGCTCGCCGATCGTCATGTCCTCGCGCAGTCCGCCGGCGGCGTTGGTGAGCACCACGATGCGCACCCCCGCCGCGCACGCCGCCCGCACCGGGTGCACGACGTGGCCCAAATCGTGGCCCTCGTAGGCGTGCACCCGACCCACCAGCACCAGCGTCCGGTGTTCGCCGATCCGCATCGACAACAGCTCACCGCTATGCCCGATCGCGGTGGGCGGCCGGAATCCCGGCAGGTCGGCCTGGGGCAGCACGGCAGTCGGTGTGCCCAGGGCCGCGACGGCCGGTGACCAGCCCGAGCCGAGGACGATGGCGACGTCGTGCTCGGCGACGCCGGTGCGCTCGCCGATGGCGCGCGCCGCCCGTCGGGCAAGATCGCCGGGGTCGGGCAGCGTTTCGGCCACAGTCGGCGAGCTTAGCCCGGCGACGGCGGTCACGAGCAGTGTGATTTAGTTAGCCCGGCAATGCAGTTGAGCCGGGACATGTGTCAAGATTTGCCGCATGGGTTTCGCTAGGTGGCCGGTTGTTATTGCGGCCGTTGCTTTTGGAATGTCGATGGCCACGATGGTGAGCGCGCCGCAGGCGCGAGCCGACTGTCCCGACGTCCAACTCGTCTTCGCGCGGGGTACGGCCGAGCCGCCCGGCATGGGAGCGGTGGGCGATGCGCTGCTCGCCGCGCTGCAGCCCAAGCTGGGCTCGCGCGACGTCGAGCCCTACGCGGTGAACTATCCGGCCAGCTACAACTTTTTGACCACCGGCGACGCCGCCAACGACGCCCGCGATCACATCGCGCAGATGGTCGACCAGTGCCCGTCGACGCGGCTGGTGCTGGGCGGCTTCTCCCAGGGCGCCGCGGCGGTCTCGATGCTGGCGGGCGTGCCGCCCCTCGGCAACACCATCGGCAACTTCGGGTCGGCTCCCGCGCTGGATCCCGGTCTGGCCAACAAGATCACCGCTGTTGCGGTGTTCGGCAATCCCGGCAACCGCTTCGGCACGCCCCTGTCGTCCACGGGTCAGTTCGCCGGCCGCGCCATCGACCTGTGCAGCCCGGGCGATCCGGTCTGCGTCGTCGGCGGTCGCGACCGGGATGCGCACCACGACTACGACTCCGCGCCCTACCCGGGCCAGGCGGCGGGATTCATCGCCGGGCAGATCTAGCCGACGGCTCGAGCCACCGCTGGGGATTCACCACCACGTGTCGCTGAGTTCGATTTCTTCTTCTTTATCGCGACATGCCAGCATCACCGCGACTCCGGTGAGTGCGAGCCACACGACTTCAGCGCAGGCCGTCAGCAGTACCGTCTGGACCGCGTCCGACATATTTCCCCAGCTCAACGGGATTTCCCTTCGATGATCGAGTTCCGGCACGTCGGTGCACCGTCGCTCTCCTCCGGCAAATCAAAGGGGACGTTCGACGCCCCAGACTAAAAATCACTCCGATCGCATCTTTACATACTGTTTTACCAAAACTAAACCCCAAATCATACTTTTGGGTTTTACCGTCCGGAGCCGGTTCACACGGGTGAGATACTGCGAGAATGCCCGCAGCCCCGTTAGACAGCGTCGAGGACGTCGTGCGGCGTCGCGCTGCGGATCTGGTCGCGCTGTCCCATGCCATTCATGCCGAGCCTGAGCTGGCATTCGCCGAGCATCGCAGCTGCGCCAAGGCGCAGGCACTGGTCGCCGAACGCGGTTTCGAGATCACCGCTGCCGCAGGCGGTCTGGACACCGCCTTTCGGGCCGACTTCGGCAGCGGACCGCTGACCGTCGGGATATGCGCCGAGTACGACGCCCTGCCCGAGATCGGGCACGCCTGCGGCCACAACATCATCGCGGCCTCGGCGGTCGGCACCGCGCTCGCGCTGGCCGAGGTCGCCGACGAGCTGGGCCTGCGGGTGGCGCTGCTGGGCACGCCCGCCGAGGAGGCCGGCGGCGGCAAGGCGCTGCTGCTCGGCGCCGGCGTGTTCGACGACCTCGCCGTGGCGGTGATGCTGCACCCCGGGCCGACCGACATCGCCGCGGCCCGCTCACTGGCGCTTTCCGAGGCGATCGTGCACTACCTTGGCAAGGAATCGCACGCAGCCGTGGCGCCGTATCTGGGAATCAATGCCGCCGACGCCGTGACCGTCGCACAGGTGGCCGTCGGATTGCTGCGGCAGCAACTGGCGCCTGGTCAACTGGTGCACGGGATCGTCACCGACGGCGGGCAGGCCGTCAACGTCATCCCCGGGCACGCCACATTGCAGTACGCGATGCGGGCCGTCGAATCGGAGTCGCTGAGAGAGCTGGAGGGCAGGATGTACGCGTGCTTCGCCGCGGGTGCGCTGGCCACCGGCTGCGAATACGAAATCGACGCCCCGGCACCGCCGTACGCCGAACTCAATCCCGACGTGTGGCTGGCCGACACCTGCCGTGAGGAGATGCGCCGGCTCGGGCGCGAGCCGGTGCCGGCGGCGGTCGAGGCGGGGCTGCCCATGGGCAGCACCGACATGGGCAACGTGACGCAGGTGCTGCCCGGAATTCATCCGGTGATCGGGGTCGACGCCGGCGGCGCCACGGTTCACCAGCGGGCATTCGCCGCCGCGGCCGCCGGCCCCAGCGGCGATCGCGCCGTCGTCGAGGGCGCCGTCATGCTGGCGCGCACGGTCGTCCACCTGGCCCAAACGCCCGCCGAACGTGACCGGGTGATGGCCGCGCGGGAGCTCAGGCACAGCGGGGCGCAGGCATGAGCCTCGTCGACAACGCCACGTCCTGGCTGGCCGCGCATCACGACGACCTGGTCGAATGGCGCCGCCACTTCCACCGCTATCCCGAGCTGGGCCGGCAGGAGTACGCCACCACCCAGTTCGTCGGTGAGCGGTTGGCCGACGCCGGGCTCAACCCCAAGGTGCTGCCCGGCGGAACGGGCCTGGTCTGCGATATCGGCCCCGAGCACGAGCCGCGGATCGCGCTGCGGGCCGACATGGACGCCCTGCCGATGGCCGAGCTCACCGGCGCCCCGTACGCCTCCTCGATGCCCAATGTTGCGCACGCCTGCGGCCACGACGCGCACACCGCGATCCTGTTGGGCACTGCGCTGACCCTGGCGTCGGTGCCCGAACTCCCGGTCGGGGTGCGATTGATCTTCCAGGCCGCCGAGGAGCTGATGCCCGGCGGGGCGATCGACGCCATCGCGGCCGGCGCGGTAACCGGCGTGTCGCGAATCTTCGCCCTGCACTGCGACCCCCGGCTGGAGGTGGGCAAGGTCGCGGTCCGGCATGGGCCCATCACCTCGGCGGCCGACCAGATCGAGATCACGCTGTATTCGCCCGGCGGACACACGTCGCGGCCACACCTGACCGCCGATCTGGTCTACGGCCTCGGCACGCTGATCACCGGGCTTCCCGGGGTGCTGTCCCGCCGCATCGACCCGCGCAACGGCACCGTATTGGTATGGGGCGCGGTCAATGCCGGCGTCGCCGCCAACGCCATCCCGCAGAGCGGCGTGCTTGCCGGCACGGTCCGCACCGCGAGCCGGCAGACCTGGATCTCGCTGGAGGAGATCATCCGCGAGACCGTGGCGGGGTTGTTGGCGCCGCTGGCCATCGAGCACACGCTGCAATACCGGCGCGGTGTGCCGCCGGTGGTCAACGAGGACGTCTCGACGCGCATCCTCACCCACGCGATCGAAGCCGTCGGCCCCGATGCGCTGGCCGACACCCGCCAGTCCGGCGGCGGCGAGGATTTCTCCTGGTATCTGGAGGAGGTTCCCGGCGCGATGGCCCGGCTGGGCGTGTGGTCAGGCCAGGGACCGCAGCTGGACCTGCATCAGCCGACGTTCGACCTCGACGAACGGGCCCTGGCGGTCGGACTGCGCGTGATGGTCAACATCGTCGAGCAGTCGGCGCTGTTCCAACACGACTAGCTGGGTCCCGGGCCGATGTTGCGGGCCGGGCGAGTTCGCAGATCGTGCACGTAATCTTCTGGCGCCGCAGCGATTTCGGCGGCGTCGGCCATGACGCCGAGGTAGCGCGCCGACGGCAGGCCACCCTCCCAGGCATCGACCACGTAAAGCCACGCAAGCACGGGATCAGTGTCGGTGTCCGATGAGATCCGCTCCACCCGGCAGCGGATCTTTTTGTGAATGCCGAACTCCGAGCCCTCCCAGCGGTCGAGATTGTTCTCGTCCGCTGCGGTCATGTCGTAGAGCACGACGAACACCTTGGCATCCGGGTCCTCGACGACGGTCGCCAGCGCGCCTTCCCAGCCGATGTCCTCGCCGCCGAAGGTCAATCGCCACCCGTGTAACCAGCCGGTTCCGGCCATCGGCGAGTGCGGTGCACGCTGCTGCATTTGCTCGGGATGCATGTTCGACCCGTAGGCGGCGTAGAGCGGCACGGGGGAAAGCTTAGACGTCGGACACTGCTGTGGTCTTCACCCGAGCGATAGCAGCGTTCCCGCCGCCCCGTTAGGTTAGGGCTGTGGTGACCCGCATCGTGATCCTCGGTGGAGGCCCGGCCGGTTACGAAGCCGCGCTGGTGGCAGCCACTTCACACCCCGACACAACGCACGTCACCGTGATCGACTCCGAAGGCATCGGCGGGGCGGCCGTCCTGGACGACTGCGTGCCGTCCAAGACGTTCATCGCGTCGACCTGGCTGCGCACCGAACTGCGCCGGGCGCCACGGCTGGGCTTCGACATCGACATCGACGACGCGAAGATCTCTCTGCCGCGGATCCACGCCCGGGTGAAGCTGCTGGCCACCCAGCAGTCGGCCGACATCACCGCCCAGCTGCTCGCCGAGGGCGTCCACGTGGTCGCCGGCCGCGGCGAGCTGATCGATCCGCACCCGGGGCTGGCCAGCCACCGCATCCTGGCCACCGCCGCGGACGGCTCCACCACGGAGTTCGAAGCGGACGTGGTGCTCATCGCCACCGGCGCCAGCCCGCGGGTCCTGAAGTCGGCCAAGCCCGACGGCGAGCGGATCCTGACCTGGCGGCAGCTCTACGACCTGGAGGCGCTGCCCGAGCACCTGATCGTGGTGGGCTCGGGTGTCACCGGCGCCGAGTTCGTGCACGCCTACACCGAATTGGGCGTGCCGGTGACGGTGGCGGCCAGCCGGGACCGGGTGCTGCCCTACGAGGACGTGGACGCCGCGCTGGTCCTGGAGGAGTCCTTCGCCGAACGCGGCGTCGAGTTGGTCAAGAACGCGCGCGCCGAGTCCGTCGTCCGCACCGACACCGGGGTGCTGGTGACGATGACCGACGGCCGCACCGTCGAGGGCAGCCACGCCCTGATGACCATCGGGTCGGTTCCCAACACGAGCGGACTGGGCCTCGAGCGGGTCGGCATCGAGCTGGGCCCCGGCGACTACCTCAAGGTGGACCGCGTGTCGCGCACCTCGGTACCCGGCATTTATGCCGCCGGCGACTGCACCGGTCTGCTGCTGCTGGCGTCGGTGGCCGCCATGCAGGGTCGCATCGCCATGTACCACGCACTGGGTGAGGGCGTCAGTCCGATCAGGCTGCGCACGGTGGCCGCGACGGTGTTCACCAGACCCGAGATCGCCGCCGTGGGGGTGCCGCAGTCGGCGATCGACGACGGTTCGGTGCCCGCCCGGACCATCATGCTGCCGCTGCGCACCAATGCGAGGGCCAAGATGTCGGGGCTCCGCCAGGGTTTCGTCAAGATCTTCTGCCGCCAGTCCACCGGCGTGGTGATCGGCGGCGTGGTGGTGGCGCCGATCGCCTCAGAACTGATCCTGCCGATCGCCGTCGCCGTGCAAAACCGCATCACCGTCAACGAGTTGGCCCAGACTCTCGCGGTCTACCCGTCGTTGTCGGGGTCGATCACCGAGGCCGCTCGTCGACTGATGGCTCACGACGATCTCGACTAGCCTTGGGTGTGCATCGCCCTACTGACGAGTAACCGACAGGGAGTACCCAGTGAGGAGTCCGCTGCCGTGAGCAACCCGATTCAGGCACCGGGGAGCGCGCAGACCTGGACGGCTTCCTCGTTGGGACCCTCGCAACGCGCGCTGGCTTGGGAGCGGCTCGGCGCCGAACAGTTCGACGTGGTGGTCATCGGCGGCGGCGTGGTGGGTTCGGGGTGCGCGCTGGACGCCGCCACCCGCGGGCTCAAGGTGGCGCTGGTCGAGGCGCGCGATTTCGCCTCGGGCACCTCGAGCCGCTCGTCGAAGATGTTCCACGGCGGGCTGCGCTACCTCGAACAACTGGAGTTCGGGCTGGTGCGCGAGGCGCTCTACGAGCGCGAGCTGTCGCTGACCACGTTGGCGCCGCATCTGGTCAAGCCGATGCCGTTCCTTTTCCCGCTGACCAATCGCGTGTGGGAACGTCCCTACATCGCCGCGGGCATCTTCCTCTACGACCGCCTCGGTGGCGCGAAATCGGTTCCGGCACAAAAGCATCTGACCCGCGCCGGTGCGCTGCGACTGTGCCCGGGGCTGAAGCGCAGCTCGCTGGTCGGCGGCATCCGCTACTACGACACCGTCGTCGACGACGCCCGGCACACCATGACCGTCGCGCGCACCGCGGCCCACTACGGCGCGGTGGTGCGCACCTCCACGCAGGTGGTCGCCCTGCTGCGCGAAGGCGATCGGGTCACCGGTGTGCGGGTCCGCGACTCCGAGGTCGGCGCCATCACCGAGGTCCGCGGTCACGTCGTGGTCAACGCGACCGGGGTGTGGACCGACGAGATCCAGGCGTTGTCCAAGCAGCGCGGGCGATTTCAGGTGCGCGCGTCCAAGGGCGTGCATGTGGTGGTGCCGCGGGACCGGATCGTCAGCGACGTCGCGATCATCCTGCGCACAGAGAAGTCGGTGATGTTCGTCATCCCGTGGGGGACGCACTGGATCATCGGAACCACCGACACCGACTGGAACCTCGATCTGGCCCACCCGGCGGCCACCAAGGCCGACATCGACTACATTCTGCAGACCGTCAACACCGTGCTGGCCATTCCGCTGACCCATGCGGACATCGACGGGGTGTACGCGGGCCTGCGGCCCCTGCTGGCCGGGGAGTCCGAAGAGACCTCCAAGCTGTCCCGCGAGCACGCCGTGGCGGTGCCCGCGCCGGGCCTGGTGGCCATCGCCGGTGGTAAGTACACCACTTACCGGGTGATGGCGGCCGATGCCATCGACGCCGCCGCCGAGTTCATCCCGGCCCGCGTTGCTCCGTCGATCACCGAGAAAGTTCCACTGATGGGAGCCGACGGTTATTTCGCGCTGATCAACCAAACCCAGAATGTGGCGGCGCTGCAGGGACTTCATCCGCACCGGGTGCGGCATCTGCTGGAGCGGTACGGCTCGCTGATCGGCGAGGTGCTGGGCTCGGCGGCCGGCGATCCCGGTCTGCTCACTCCGATCAAGGAGGCACCGGGCTATCTGAAGGTCGAGGCCCGCTATGCCGCAACCGCCGAAGGGGCTTTGCATTTGGAGGACATCCTGGCCCGCCGGATGCGCATTTCGATCGAATACTCGCACCGCGGCGTCGATTGCGCCCGCGAGGTTGCCGAAGTCGTTGCGCCCGTGCTCGGTTGGAGCGCGCAGGACGTCGAGCGAGAGGTCGCGAACTACACCGCGCGGGTGGAGGCCGAGGTCCTGTCGCAGGCCCAGCCCGACGACGTGTCGGCGGACGAGTTGCGCGCCAGCGCACCGGAGGCGCGCGCCGAGATCCTCGAGCCGGTACCGCTCAGTTGAGGCACGCTTGAAATCCGCGCCGCTTCCCGTGCGCGACGGCCTCGGCCCGGCGCGGGTGCGGCTGCACGGCGGAGAAGTGCTGGCGGAGTTGACCGCCCGGTTCGGCGCGCCGGCCCGCGCCAAGGTGCTCGCGAAAGAGGTGGTGGACGCCGACGGCGCGGTGGTCGACGAGGACACCGTGCTGCCAGCCGGAGCGAGCGTCTACCTCTACCGCGAGTTGCCCGACGAGGTGCCGGTACCGTTCGACCTCCCCGTGCTGCATCGCGACGCGGACATCGTCGTCGTCGACAAGCCGCACTTCCTGGCCACCATGCCGCGGGGCCGGCACGTCGCGCAGACGGTGCTGGTGCGGCTGCGCCGGCAACTGGGATTGCCCGAGCTCAGCCCGGCGCATCGGCTCGACCGGCTGACCGCCGGGGTGCTGCTGCTCACCGCCCGGCGCGAGGTGCGCGGCACCTACCAGACGCTGTTCTCCCGGGGTTTGGTGAGCAAGACCTACCTGGCGCGGGCCGCCGTCGACCCCGCCCTGTTGTTCCCTCGGGTGGTGCGTAATCGGATCGTCAAGCGGCGGGGACACCTGCAGGCGGTCTGCGAACCGGGAAAGGTCAACGCGGACACCAGGATTGAGCTGTTGTCGCCGGATGGCCTGTACCGGCTGACCCCCCGCACGGGGCGCACCCATCAGTTGCGGGTGCACATGGCCTCACTGGGGATTCCGATAAACGGGGACCCGTTGTATCCCAACATCATTGATGTGGCGGCCGACGACTTCAGCACGCCGCTGCGGTTGCTGGCCCAGCGCATCGAGTTCGTCGATCCGGTGACGGGCGTGCGCCGTGAGTTCACCAGCCGCCGCCCGGGTCCCTGACTGAATTTGTCGGGGGCAATCCGTCGGAGTTGACTCGAGGGCTGGCATACCCGAACCTATGTTCGATGAATGCGGCGGGCGGAGGTGATGCCCGTTTTGATGAGCTGTTCGAGCGGCGTTACCCGTCGGCTACGGCCGCGCAGGTGAAGACCTTCTGGGGCCGGTGTGAGCAGCAATTGCCCGACGGCACGCTGACCAGCGGGCTGGGATGATGCCCAAGCGCCGCCGTACCCGCACTCAACCCGGGCCCATCGCATCGCCACCGAACGCCGTCGGAATCGCAACGCCGACTGGCCACGCATCCCCGCAGCGCTATGAAAACCGGACCCGCTCCACCGGAAAACGACGATCCACCGCCGTTCTGATAATTCAGGTTGAGGCGAACCGATTACCTGCGCGCGACGTGTCAACGCGCGGCGTGGTGGCCTTGTCGCGCCCGCCGGTTGTTGCCGCGACCCCGCGATGCGCGTCGACCAAGGCCAGGGTGCCCTTACGCAGCTAATTTCTGAGTTAATGTGGTGGGTATACGTTCGTTACATCGGGCACTGAAAACTGGGAGGGAGCGTTGACCGTGCGTCAGAAGTCGATGCGAAATGTTCCCAGGCTTTTCGCGGTCTAGTTAACGCAATTTTCCACGGAAGTTTCCGGACCAGACAATGTGAGGTGTCATGGATTTGTTCGCGCCACCCGAGATCACCTCGGCGCTGATCCACTCCGGGCCTGGGGCCGGCTCGCTGATCGAGGCCTCCGGTGCATGGCAGCGTCTGGCCGTCGAGCTGGAGAATTCGGTCGCCGGTTATGCCTCGACGCTGTCCTCGCTGATCGAAAACTGGGACGGCCCGTCCTCGATGGCGATGCTGCAGTCCGTCCAGCCATACCTCATCTGGTTGCGCGAAACAGCGCAGCAGACTTCGCAGTTGGCCGCGGCGACGGAGACCGCCGCGACGGCACACAGCGCCGTGCGCGCGGGAGTGGTTCAACCCAGCGTGGTCACCGCTAACCGGAAGCGGCTCGCGCAGTTGCTGCGCGGCAACATATTCGGGACCAACACGGCCGCGATCGCAATGACCGAAAACGAATACCTGACCATGTGGGC
>DASYBR010000206.1:0-5464 GCA_036500645.1 Mycobacterium sp.
CGCATCCACCGCCCCGCACGCCTCGTCAAACACCGTGGCGAACACCGCAAACCGCGCATACAGCTCCCGGCCCATCCCCAACAACTGCGACCCCTGACCAGGAAACACCCACACCGTCTTGCCCATCGAGCGAGCGCGCCCGACCGCCGTCGCACCCGGCTCGTTAGACGCCAGCCCCGCCAATCCCGCCACCAGGGACTCGCGATCACCACCAACCAGCACCGCCCGATACTCAAAGGTCGACCGCGTCGTCACCAACGACCACCCCACATCCACCACACCCAAACCCGGATCGGCGCTCACATGCGCCGCCAACCGCCCCGCCTGCCCCGCCAACGCCTCCAGCGACCGCGCCGACACCACCCACGCCACCACGGGCTGATTGGTCCCAGCCGCAGGCGTTTCCGATTGTGTCTGGTGCTGCTCGACGATGACATGCGCATTGGTGCCGCCCATCCCGAAGGACGACACGCCCGCCCGCCGTGGACGCTGCGTCAGGGGCCACGGCATCAGCGCGGTGTTGACTTGCAGGTGTTTGACATCGAGTTCGGGGTTCGCGCTGACATAGTTGAGGCTTGGTGGCACCCTCGAATGTTGCATCGTGAGTACGGCTTTGAGCAGCCCGGCTATTCCCGCGGCGCCGCCGGCGTGGCCGATGTTGGTCTTCACCGATCCCACGATCACCGGACTATCTGCACGCCCGGCAAAGACCTCACCGAGCGCCGTCGCTTCCACCGCGTCGCCGACCTTGGTCCCGGTGCCATGGGCTTCGACATAGTCGATATCGCTCGGTTTCAGGTCGGCGGCGGAGAGCGCGCGACGGATCACGTCGGTTTGGCCGAAAACCGTGGGCGCCGTCTGGCCGGCGGCTCCGTGCCCGGCATTGCCCACGGCGCTGCCCCGGAGAATGGCATGAACGCGATCCCCGTCCTCCAGCGCCGCGGCTAGCGGCTTGAGCAGCACCAGTCCCCCGCCTTCGCCGCGCACATAGCCATCGGCACGCCGATCGAACGCATATGTGTGACCCGACGCCGATATCGCTCCGAATTCGCTTTCCAGTAAGGCTATTTCGTCGGCAAGGTTGAGGTGGACACCTCCGGCGACGGCCAGCGTCGACTCGCCCGACCGCAAGCTTTCACACGCGAGGTGGACCGCCACCAGAGAGGACGATTGGCCGGAATCGACGGTAATGCTGGGTCCGTGCAGCCCGAGGGCGTAGGAAACCCTGTTGGCGATCATCCCGCGGCTGACACCGCCAAACGAGTGATGATCGAGGTTGTCCGCGTCGCGAACCGTCAACAGGGCGTAGTCGTCCGTCATCGCGCCGAGGTAGACCGAAACAGGTTGTCCACGAACATTGGACGGAATCACGAAGGCGTCCTCGAAGAGTTCCCAGGCCAATTCGAGAGCCAACCGTTGCCGCGGGTCCATCGCACACGCCTCGCGTGGCGACAGGTTGAAGAAGTCCGCATCGAAATCCGCGGCGTTATCCGGCAACCGGGTGACTTCACGCCCGTCGCGGATGAGACGCCAGAATTCGCCCGGGTTTTCAGCACCCGGGAATCTGCACGCGAGACCGATGATGGCCACGTCCACGCTAGGGGCCGAAATCTTCGTCGAGGATGGCGAACAGCTGGGTTTCGGTGGCGGTGCTGATGTCGTCGTCGAACGCGTCGTCGAGAGGTTCCGGATGACCGGTTTGCGACGGGTCCGTCAGCGTGGTCAGCAGAGCCTGCAACCGGGTGACGAGCTGTGCCCTGTCGCCGGGTTTCCAGTCGGGCTGGCTGATCAGTGCTTGCAGTTCGCGGGCGATGTCGTTGAACCGAGCCATCCGATCGGGTGGCACTCCGGTCGTGGCACCGGCAGCCAGTTGGGTGTCGAGGTGCGCGGCGAGCGCGGACGGGGTCGGGTGGTCGAAGATCAGGGTAGGCGAAAGCGTCAGCCCGGTCGCGATTTTCAGCCGGTTACGCAGTTCCACCGCGGTCAACGAATCGAAGCCGAGGTCTCCGAACGCGTCCTCGGCGTTGATGTCCGCCGTGCTGTGACCGAGCACCGTGGCGGCGTTGCCGCACACCATGTCCGCCAATTCGCGCTGCCGTTGCTCGGAGGTCAAGCCGTCCAACCGCGCCCGCAGGCCCGTCATCGACACCAAGTCCGTTTGGTCGAGCACCCGCCGGGCCGACCGCGTCGCCAACTGGCTCAACAGCGGCGGTAGCGCCCCACTGTTGCGGGCCAGTGCGCCGGTATCGAGACGGGTGCACACCACCATGGACCGCTCGCCCAGCAGTGCGGAATCGAGAAGTTCCAACGCCTGTCGGGTGGACAGCGCAGCGAGTCCGACGCGGCTCATTCGGGCTTTGTCGCGATCGCCGAGGTGTTGCGTCATGGTCGACGCCTCTTCCCACATCCCCCAGGCCACCGAGAGTGCGGGCAGCCCGTGCGCATGCCGAGATGCCGCCAGTGCGTCCAGGAAACTGTTGGCCGCCGCGTAATTGCCCTGGCCGGGGGCGCCCACGATCCCCGCCATCGACGAAAACATCACGAACGCCGACAAATCCAGGTCCCGCGTCAGCTCATGCAGATTCCAGGCTCCGTCAGCCTTGGCCCGCAGCACCGCATCGACACGATCCGGCGTCAACGACGCGATCACTGCGTCATCGAGGACGCCCGCCGCATGGAAGATCCCACGCAGCGGGTATTGCGACGGTACCTGCGCCAGCAATCCCGCCGCAGCGTCCCGATCGCCGACATCGCAGGCCACCACTGTCACCGAGGCGCCGGCATCGCGCAATTCGGCGGCCAATTCGGACACCCCGTCGGCCTGCTCACCGCGTCGACTGACCAACATCACGTGCGGCACCCCATGCCGCTGGACCAGGTGTCGCGCGACAGCCGAACCCACCATGCCCGTGCCACCGGTGATCAACGCCGTCCCGCCGGCCAGTGCGGCGGGGCCGCCCGGCATGGTGAGCACGACCTTGCCGATATGGCGGGCCTGGCTGACAAACCGGTACGCCTCGGTCGCGCATCGCACGTCAAAAGCCTTGACCGGCAACGGCGCCAATGCCTGGGCCGCGAACAGCCCCAGCAATTGGACCAGCATCTGCGCGATGCGGTCGGGGCCGGCCTCCATTAAATCGAACGCCCGGTATCCGATCCCCGGATGGGTTTCCGCGAGGGTCTGCGGATCACGAAGATCGGTCTTGCCCATTTCGATGAAGCGTCCGGCGGGAGCCAGCAGGCGCAGTGACGCGTCGGTGAATTCCCCGGCCAGCGAGTTGAGCACCACGTCCATTCCGCGGCCTCCTGTCGCGGAAGAGAACTCCGCCTCGAAGTCCAGCGTTCGCGAATCCGCGATATGCCCGTCGTCGAAACCCATCGCGCGCAGGGTGTCCCACTTGCCGCGGCTCGCGGTGGCGAAGACTTCGGCGCCCCAATGCCGGGCCAGCTGCACCGCCGCCATGCCGACCCCGCCGGCGGCGGCGTGCACCAGGACCCGCTCGCCGGCCTGCAGGCCGGCCAGCACCGACAGTCCGTAGTAGGCCGTCAGAAACACCACGGGTACGCCGGCGGCCCGCGCCAACGACCAATCCTGCGGCACCCGCGTGACGAATCGTTGATCCACTGCCGCTTCGGAACCCGCCAGCCCGAAGATTCCCATCACCGCGTCGCCGACGGCCAACCCTGTCACGCCCGGACCGACCTCGGTCACTATTCCGGCGCCTTCGGCGCCCAACTCCGCAGCACCGGGATACATGCCCAGCGCCACCAACACATCGCGGAAGTTCACCCCGGCCGCAGCCACCGTCACTCGCACCTGACCGGCGGCAAGTTCGACCGGTGGGCACGACCGCACCGCCAAGTCCTCCAGCGTTCCAGCGGCACCGGCGGCCAAGCGCCAGGCCGCGGGCGGCTCGGGCAGTCGCAGCAACGGCCGCGGGACGGCGGGTCGCAGCCGAACGGTGTAGGCGACGCCGTCGCGCACCGCCAATTGCAGTTCCCCGCAACCGATCACGGATTCGATGTCGAGCGATCCGTCGGAATCGACCAACACCACGCGGCCCGGATGCTCAGCCTGCGCCGACCTCGCCAGACCCCACACCGCGGCGCCGGCGAGGTCCGAGACGTCCTCACCGGCCAGCGTCACCGCCCCGCGGGTCAGCACCACCAACACGCCGGTCCGGTCACCGGCCAGCCACGCCTGCAACACCCGCAACGCCTCGTGGCTGGCCGCATGCACGGACGCGACCACGTCCATGCCCTCGGGCCGCGGCTCCCACACCTCGAATCCCGAACCAATGTCGTTGCCCGCCAATGTCACCGGAGACCACACCGCTTCGAGCAGCTCGCCGCCGCCGGAACGAGCCGTCGTCGCCGCGCTCAGCTGCTCGGCCGAGACCGGACGCGTCACCAGCTCGCGGACCGACAACACCGGCAACCCCGAGGGATCGGCCAGCTCAACCGATACCGCGCCGTCACCGACGGGCGCCAACCGCACGCGGACTCGCGATGCGCCGGCCGCATACAAGCACACCCCCTGCCAGGAGAACGGCAGGACGGTCTCGGCACGTTCGTCGGCTACCCCCAGCGCGTGCAACGCCGCGTCCAGCACCACCGGATGGATGCCGAAACCCCCAGTCGTCACACCGGCGTGTTGTGGAACTTCGACCTCGGCGAACGTCTCGGTCCCCCGCCGCCACACCGCCCGTAACCCGCGGAAGGCCGGGCCATACCCGTAGCCGCGGTCCGCCAAGCCGTCGTAAACGTCGGCCACATTCACCGGGTCCGCGCCGACGGGCGGCCACACCGTCATATCCGCGCCGGACGAAACCGGGTGGTCACTCAGCGCGCCCTCGGCATGCAGCGCCCATTCCGAATCCGATTGCGCGGCGCGCGAATACACCATGGCCCGCCGTGAGCCGGTAGCCCCGGCGGCGTCCACCACGACCTGTATATGCACCACGCCGACCGCCGGCACCACCAACGGGGCCGACAGGGTCAGCTCCTCGATCAGCGGGCAGCCGACCTCGTCGCCCGCCCGCAACATCAGCTCGACAAATCCCGCCCCGGGAAACAACACCGTCCCGGCCACCGCGTGATCGGCCAACCAAGGCTGACCAGAGACCGAGAGGCGGCCGGTCAACACAACGCCGCCCGAATCCGGCCGGTCTACCACCGCGCCCAACAACGCGTGTTCGGCCTCGACCAGCCCCAGGCTGCCGACATTCCTGGGACCCACCGACTCGGTCGGCAACCAATATCGCCGTCGCACAAAGGCGTAGGTGGGTAGCTCTACCCGTCGGGCATCCAGGCTCGCGAAGGCCTGGGTCCAGTCGAGATTGATGCCGGTAGTGAACAGTTGTCCGGCCGCGTGTAGCAGGGATTCGACTTCGGGGCGGTCCTTGGGCATGGTCACCACCGAGAGCGCTCCTTGGGTGCTCAGCGATTGATCCACCGCCGCGCT
>DASYBR010000207.1:0-14177 GCA_036500645.1 Mycobacterium sp.
GGAGACGGGCACCGCGCGAGTCAAGCGTGGCATGGCCGAGATGCTCAAGGGCGGCGTGATCATGGACGTGGTGACGCCGGAGCAAGCCAAGATCGCCGAGGACGCCGGCGCAGTCGCGGTGATGGCGCTGGAACGTGTCCCCGCCGACATCCGTGCCCAGGGCGGCGTGGCCCGGATGAGCGACCCCGACCTCATCGAGGGCATCATGAACGCCGTCACGATCCCGGTGATGGCAAAGGCGCGGATCGGCCATTTCGTCGAGGCCCAGATCCTGCAGGGCATGGGCGTCGACTACATCGACGAATCGGAGGTGCTGACCCCTGCCGACTACACCCACCACATCGACAAGTGGAAGTTCACCGTGCCGTTCGTCTGCGGGGCGACCAATCTCGGTGAGGCGCTGCGCCGCATCAACGAGGGCGCGGCCATGATCCGGTCCAAGGGCGAAGCCGGCACCGGAGACGTCTCCAATGCGACCACGCACATGCGGGCGATCGGCGGCGAGATCCGCCGGCTGAGCTCGTTGTCCGAAGACGAATTGTTCGTCGCCGCAAAGGAATTGCAGGCGCCCTACGACCTCGTCGTCGAGGTGGCCCGGGGGGGCAAGCTTCCGGTCACCATGTTCACCGCCGGTGGTATCGCCACTCCCGCGGACGCGGCGATGATGATGCAGCTCGGGGCCGAGGGCGTGTTCGTCGGTTCGGGCATCTTCAAGTCCGGCGACCCCGCGCAGCGCGCCGCCGCCATCGTCAAGGCCACCACCTTCTACGACGACCCCGACGTGCTGGCCAAGGTGTCCCGCGGCCTGGGCGAGCCGATGGTGGGCATCAACGTCGAGGGACTCGCCCAGCCGGAGCGACTGGCCCAGCGCGGCTGGTAAGAACGATCCGTGTCGATCGAAAAGATCCTTGACCTCGAACAACTCGAGGTCGACATCTATCGGGGGAGGGTGTTCAGCCCGGAATCGGGCTTCCTGCAACGCACTTTCGGCGGCCACGTAGCCGGGCAGTCGTTGGTGTCGGCGGTCCGCACCGTCGAGCCGAAGTTCCTCGTCCACTCGTTGCACGGTTACTTCCTACGGCCCGGGGACCCGATGGCGCCCACGATCTTTCTGGTGGAACGCCTCCGCGACGGCGGCTCGTTCTGCACCAGGCGGGTCAACGCCATCCAGCACGGCAAGAGCATCTTCTCGATGTCGGCGTCGTTCCAGACCGACCAGGAAGGCATCAACCACCAGGACGCCATGCCCAGCGCGCCGCCTCCCGACGGCCTACCGGAGCTGCAGACGTTCAAGGTGTTCGAAGAGGCCGGATTCCGTCAGTTCGAGGAGTGGGACGTCCGGATCGTTCCGCAGGAGAAGTTGCAGTACCTGCCGGGCAAGGCCTCGCAGCAGCAGGTGTGGTTCCGGCACCGTGACCCGCTGCCCGACGACCCGGTGCTGCACATCTGCGCGCTGGCCTACATGAGCGACCTCACGCTGCTGGGCTCGGCGCAGGTAACCCACCTCGAAGAGCGTCAGCACCTGCAGATCGCGTCGCTGGACCACGCGATGTGGTTCATGCGGATGTTCCGGGCCGACGAGTGGCTGCTGTACGACCAGTCCTCGCCGTCCGCGTGCGGCGGCCGGGCCCTGTGCCAGGGCAAGATCTTCAACGAGTCCGGCGAGATGGTCGCGGCGGTCATGCAGGAGGGCCTGACCCGCTTCCCGCGCGATTACCACCCGCCCGCATAGTGAGCGCACCGAAGATCGGGGTCCTGGCGCTGCAGGGCGACACCCGCGAGCACCTGGCTGCGCTGACCGAAGCCGGTGCCGAGTCGATGCCGGTGCGTCGCCGCGGCGAGGTCGAGGCGGTGGACGGGCTGGTCATTCCCGGTGGGGAATCGACCACCATGAGCCACCTGCTACTGGACACCGGCCTGCTCGAGCCGTTGCGGGGGCTGCTGGCCGACGGGCTTCCCGCCTACGGCGCATGCGCCGGCATGATCCTGCTGGCCAGCGAGATCCTCGACGCCGGCGCCAACGGACGCGAGGCGCTGCCGCTGCGGGGCATCGATATGACGGTGCGGCGCAATGCCTTTGGACGCCAGGTCGATTCCTTTGAAGGGGATATCGCGTTTGCGGGTCTCGCCGAGCCGGTGCGGGCGGTGTTCATCCGCGCGCCGTGGGTCGAGCGGTCCGGTGCTGACGTCCAGGTGCTGGCTCATGCGGCGGGGCATGTGGTCGCGGTGCGCCAAGGCCGCAGGCTGGCGACGGCGTTTCACCCCGAGATGACGGGCGATCGCCGCGTCCATCAGTTGTTCGTGGACATGGTCACGGGTCGGGCCTGAGCCCCCGCTTCCGGCGTCCACGTAGACTCGTTTGGCGAGTTATCAAGCACCAGAAACCAAAAAAGAGGTAAGAGACACCGATGAGCGGCCATTCCAAGTGGGCCACCACCAAGCATCAGAAGGCCGTCAAAGATGCGCGCCGTGGCAAGGAGTTCGCCCGGCTGATCAAGAACATCGAGGTCGCCGCCCGTACCGGCGGTGGTGACCCGTCGGGCAATCCGACTCTCTACGACGCCATCCAGAAGGCGAAGAGGACCTCGGTCCCCAACGACAACATCGAGCGGGCGCGCAAGCGCGGCGCCGGCGAGGAAGCCGGCGGCGCCGATTGGCAGACGATCATGTACGAGGGCTACGCGCCCAACGGCGTGGCGGTGCTGATCGAGTGCCTCACCGACAACCGCAACCGCGCCGCCAGCGAGGTCCGGGTGGCGATGACGCGCAACGGCGGCACCATGGCCGATCCCGGGTCGGTCGCCTACCTGTTCTCCCGCAAGGGTGTCGTCACCCTGGAGAAGAATGGCCTGACCGAGGACGACGTGCTGACGGCGGTGCTCGACGCCGGTGCCGAGGACGTCAGCGACCTCGGTGAAAGCTTCGAGATCGTCGCCGAGCCGACCGACCTGGTCGCCGTGCGCACCGCGTTGCAGGACGCCGGAATCGACTACGAATCCGCCGAGGCGAGTTTCCAGCCGTCGGTCAGCGTTCCCGTCGACGTCGAGGCCGCCCGCAAGATTGTCAAGCTCGTCGACGCGCTCGAGGACAGCGACGACGTTCAGAATGTCTACACCAACGTCGACCTCTCGGACGAGGTGCTGGCCGCTCTCGACGAGGAGTAGGTCGGCGCACCGGCGTCTCTGGCTCAGGTGACTTACTTTTTGCCCGCCTCTCAGCGACAAACGACAGTGTCGCTGAGAGCCGGGAAATAGCTTATTGCTTCCGGACGGGCGTCTAGTCGTAGCCGTGGCGCATGTCTTCGACGATGCGCGGGTTGTCCAGCGTTGACGGTTCCAGCGAACGCGGACGCGTGTCGTCGGAGAACACGGACGCGGCCTGCAGCACCTGCGGGTCCAGGAAGCGCAGCGGCGGCGCGTCGGCCGGCATCGCGGGCGTAGGCGGCGAGTCGCCGCGCCGCGCCAGCGCGAAACCCCAGTCACCGAACGTGGGCACGTGCACGTGATAAGGCGTCACCGCGTAGCCGGCGAAGTGGATCGTCGACACCGTGCGCCAGAAGGCCGTCGGGGTGGAAAACGGGCTGCCGGCCTGCACGACGATGAGTCCCTGCGGGGCCAGCGCGCCCGCGACCAGGCGATAGAACTCGGCGGAATACAGCCGGCCCAGCACCGGGGTGTCGGGGTCGGGCAGGTCGATGATGACCGCGTCGAAAGGCCCCGAGCGGCTGACGTCGGGACCGCGCAACCACTTCATCGCGTCCTCGGTCAGCACCCTGACGCGCGGGTTGTCCAGTGAACCGGCGTTGGCGTCATGCAGCGTGGTGCGCGCGATGTCGATCACCGCGGGGTCGAGTTCGACCTGCACGATCTTGGAAATGCCGGGCTGGCGCAACAATTCGCGAGCCGCAAGACCGTCGCCGCCGCCCAGGACCAGCACGGAGTGGGCGCCGTTGCTCAGCGCGGGGTAGACGAGGCTTTCGGTGTAGCGGTATTCGTCGCGGGTGGAGAACTGCAGACCGCCGTCGAGGTACAACCGCGTGTCGGCGCCGCGCCGGGTCACCACGATCTCCTGATATGGCGTGTGCCGGTAGGCGATGATCGGGTCGGCGTAAAGCCTTTGCCTGCTTGTGGTTTCGATGTCGGCCGACCGCGCCAGCAGCGTGCCGAGCAGCGCGAGCGCCGCGGCGAGCGCGCACAGCGCGGTGACCAGCTGCCGGACGGAAACGACGTGCCGCAGCAGGAAGATCGACACGACGGCCGCCGCCGCGAGGTTGATGATCCCGGTTGCGGCCGCGCCGCGGATCATGCCCAGCTGTGGCAGCAGGAGGAACGGCCAGACCAGCCCGCCCAGCAACGCGCCGAGGTAGTCGGCGGCGTTCAGGTTGGCCAGCGTGCGGCCGGTGTCGGAAGCGCCCGCCATGCGGCCGCGCTGCAGCAGCGTCATCAGCAGGGGCACCTCGGCGCCGACCAGACCGCCGATCAGCGCGGTGCTCAGCGCCAGCACCCACGTCGAGCCGTCGACGAAGGCGAACACGACATAGAGCGCCGCCGCCGACAGACCGCCGACGATCGCCAGCAGCGCCTCGATGGCGATGAAGGTGATGGCCGCGTGTGCCAGGAGCGGCTTGACCAGCAGGGCGCCGGCGCCCAGCGCGGCGATGTACCCGGAGACGATCAGTGAGGTGGCGACGATCCCGCCGCCGTTCAGGCTCGCCGACAGCGTCAGCAGCGCGAGCTCGTAGATGATGCCGCACGCGGCGCACGCCGCGACGGCGGCCAGCAGCAGCGCTCGCCACCGCACCGAAGGCTCCGCTTGCCCCTCCGTCTGCGGGGGCACCGGCAGATCGACCGACGTCATGACACCGCGGCGGCGGTTACCCCTCCCACGGCCAGCAGCATCAGCGCCACTGCGAACGACGCCGGGTGCAGCTCCGGCTCGTCGATATGCTCGTGGAAGTCACCCGGGATCACCAGGTGCAGTGTCAGCAGCGCCACGCCCAACAGGATGACGCCCATCAACCCGTAGATGGCGACGCCGACCAGCCCCTGACCCAGCTGGCTGTAGCTGTTGACGATGGCGGAGATGATGACGGTGGCCAGCGCGATGTACATCGCGCAGGTGATGACGACAGCGTTGGGCCGGCGATCGACGAACACCAGCTGGCGCAGCTTTCCCGGGGTCAACACGTCGACCACGTAGAACCCGACGATCAGCACCGCCATGCCGACCACGAAATAGAGGATGGTCGCGACAACGCCCTTCAGCACCGGGTTGAGGTCGATGTTCCCGATCTCGACGGCGAGGTACATGGTTTTCTCCTTTGCTGTACTCACTTGACTCCGCCGGGTCCGCCGGGGGTGCCGCCGGCGCCGCCCGACGGGGATCCGGGGGAAAATCCGGGGCCGAGGAAGATGAAGGCGCCGTGGTTGTATCCGGCGCTCAGCGACTCGACGCGGATGCTGCACGGATACTTGCCATCAGGGCCGACGATCACGATGTTGTTGCTGTAGCGCAGGTATTCGTTGTTGCCGTTGTCGGCGCGTGCCTGGGGTTCCTGATAGTCGGCGAGCGTGTCGGCGACCTGCTCGGGCGTTCCGCTGCAGACGTAGCGCGCGCCGTTCACGTCGCGGGAGTACTCGTGATAGTGGCTCGCGATGTAGGACGCAATGTCCTTGTTCAACAACACGATTCCGAAAACCAGGCTCGCGACGGCCCCGACCGCCAGCACACCGGCGATCACGAACAGCCGGTTGCGGCTCATGGACGCCACCGGCTCACCGTGTGCACCACCGTGCCCCCCGGTGCCGCCGGGTACAGGTGCCAGGTCTGCCACCGCCAGCCGTCGCCATCGGGTTCGGCGGCCAGCGCCGTCAGCGCGGCGTCGTCGCCGGGGAAGGTCCCGCCCAGCCAACCCGGTTCCCGTGCGCAGCGGTCGCGTAGGTCGCTTGCCAGGCGCCGGAAGCCGACTTCGTCGTAGGTGTCGGTGCGGGACTTAAGGGAGTAGCCGGGTCCGTTGGTACGTTGCGGCAGAGCGATTCCCAGGCTGCGGGCGGTGCAGGACACCTGCTCACAGAAGCGGCTCGCGGCGTGTTCGACCGTGATGACATGGGATGCGCCCAGCACGCCGAGCCGCAGCGCGCCACCGCCGGGATGGTCGAGCACGCAGGTGGCCAGCGGCGGGGGCGCCGGCGCATTGAGCACCAGCCCGAGCTTGCGCCCGGAGACGTCCGTGGGGGTTACGGCGAGCTCATGAAGCGGCACCGACCTGGTCTCCTGCGCCCTACGCGGGGGAGGGTGGGGGCGCGGGATACACGGTCAGCTCGCCGGTCAGCACGGGTTTGCCGGTGGAGACCTCCCACGGCATGTTCGGGGCCCAGCGCTCGAAGGAGAGCAACGCAGATTCGTCGGAGTTGGCGCAGTCGACGAACTCCATCTCGCCACCCGCGGGCAGGCCCGTGGTGCCTTCGGTGGTGTAGGACGCGCGACCGCGCTCGGTCTCGTGGAACGCCACCCCATCGACGACGTACGGGTCGCCGGGCCGCAGCGGGACGTCTTTGCGGGTGACCCACATCGCCAACTCGAGGCGCCCGTCGTCCTCTTCGACGCTGAACCAGATCGGCTGGTCGCCGCCCTCCAGCAGGTGCTCCCACCAGACGAACGGCCCCTCGCGGTAGGTAACCGATCCGCGCACAACGTAGTCGACGCCCCCGTAGCTGACGATGGCGCCGGGGCCGAGTTGCCGGGGCCCGAACTGCGGCATCGCGTTGAACGCGAGGGGATCCGCACGGCCACCCGGCTTGCCCTCTTGCTTGGGACGCCGAAGCGCAATCACCAGCACCACGATCGAGGCGATGAACAGCACCACCGCGAGCAGGACCAACATTGTGCCCACTCCGAAGCCCTTCCGCCGGTGTGCCGGTAACCTAACAGCCTTTTGCTGGGTTTGCCCGCTAATCGGCGAGGATCTGCGGCTATGTCGCGGTGAGGAATGCGCTTATTTCACCGGCGGTGCGCTCGGGCTGGTCGAGCATGGTCAGCACGTAGGCATCCTCGATGTTTCGCAGCGTGGCGCCGGGTAGCAGCTCGGCGAGCCGTTTGCCGTGGGCGGCCGGCATCACCGGGTTGTCGCTCCACAGCACCAGTGCCGGGCCGGTGAAGTTGCGCAGCGCGCCGGTGGCCCGGATCAGCTCGTTGCGGTCGAACCGGGTCCGGCAGTAGCCGGCAACATCGCGGCGAATGTGCTTGTCGGCCAACGCATGGACGAGCCACGCATCGACGATGGCTTGCGGCACAGGCCTTTTCGCCATCATCCCGAAGATCGGACGCTGCCGGCGCAGCCGGCCCGCCTTGAGCATGCGCAGGGCCACCCGCATGTTGAGGTCGTTGCGCACCGCCAGCGCGACCACCTTGCCGGGGAATCCGGGCGGGAAGTTCTCGAACGCCTCGCACGGGCAGATGACCAGTCGCGCGACTCGTTTGTCCCGGCCCACGTCGGTGAGGAACAACGGGCCACCCCAATCCGTGACGACCAGGGTGACGTCGGTGAGGTCGAGCGCGTCCAGGAAGTCGGCGACGACACCGACCATGCCTGGCATGGTCAGGTCGGCGTCGGCACGCATCGGGATGCGGTGCCCGCCCATCGGAAGCACCGGCAACAAGTACCGGAAACCGGAGGGCAGCGCCGGCAGCGCCAGGTTCCACTGCGCGTCGTTCATCAGCAATCCGTGCAGCAACACCACCGGCGGGCCGTCGGGGTTGCCTTCTTCGCGGTACTCGATTGTTCCGGCCCCCACGTCAACCGCCTTCATGGCGCGCCTCCCCAATAGAACGCTGATTCTAGAACTATTGCTCTAGTCTGTTACGAGGAGGCAGAAATGGCAAGGTCGACCAGAGAGGCGATCCTGACCGCGGCCGCGGAACTGATGCGCCACAAGGGCTATGGCGCCGTTGCGATGAAAGACGTCGTGGTGGCATCGGGTGCGCCGATCGGATCGCTGTATCACCACTTCCGCGGCGGCAAGGTGCAGATCGCGCGAGAAGCGCTGGTCAATGCGGGCGCCGCGTACGCGTTGCTGATCCCGTCGATCGTCGACGCCCACACGGACCTCGGGGAGGCGGTCGAGGCGATCTTCACCCAGGCCGCCGACGACATGGCAACCACCGGTTTCGCCAACATGTGTCCGGTGGCCACCGTCGCCGCCGAAATCGCCGACACCGTCGCGCCGCTGCGCGACGCGTGTGCGTCGGTCTTCACCGCCTGGTTCGACGCCGGCACCGCCTACTTCGCCGGCCGGGGCCTGTCGGACGCGCGTGCCCGCGAGGTGACCATAGCGCTGGTCGGCGCGCTCGAAGGCGCGTTCGTTCTGGCCCGCACGCTGCGGAATCCGGAGCCGCTGTTGGCCGCCGGCCGAGTGCTGGGCCCCCAGTACCAAGGCGTGGCATTGTCACCGCGTGTCCTGCCCGCCGAGGTCGGTACCGGCCGTTAGGCTATCGAACAGCTGTTCTACTAGGCGGGAGCGGGTAATGCGGGTGATGGGCGTCGACCCCGGACTGACCCGGTGCGGGCTGTCGGTCGTCGAAAGTGGCCGCGGCCGAAAAGTGGTCGCGCTGGACGTCGACGTGGTGCGCACCCCGTCGGGCGCGCCCCTGGCCGAACGACTGCTGGCGATCAGTGATGCCATGGACTACTGGCTGGCCACGCATCAGCCGGAGGTCGTCGCCATCGAGCGGGTGTTCTCCCAGCTGAATGTGTCGACGGTGATGGGCACGGCCCAGGCGGGTGGCGTGATCGCGTTGGCGGCCGCAAAACGCGGTATCGATGTGCACTTCCACACCCCCAGTGAGGTCAAGGCGGCGGTCACCGGCAACGGCGCCGCCGATAAGGCACAGGTCACCGCGATGGTCACCAGAATCCTTGAGCTGCAAGCCAAACCGACCCCAGCCGACGCCGCCGACGCGTTGGCTTTAGCGATCTGTCACTGTTGGAGGGCCCCGATGATTGCCCGGATGGCGGCCGCCGAAGCGCAGGCCGCGCAGCAGCGTAGCAAGTACCTGGCGAAGCTGAAGGCCGCGCGATGATCGCCTCGGTGCGCGGCGAGGTGCTCGAGGTGGCGCTTGACCACGTGGTGATCGAGGCCGCCGGGGTCGGCTACCGGGTGAATGCGACGCCGTCGACGCTGGCGGCGCTGCGGACGGGGACCGAGGCGCGGCTGATCACCGCGATGGTCGTCCGCGAGGATTCCATGACGTTGTACGGATTCAGCGACACCGAAACCCGCGACCTGTTCCTGACGCTGTTGTCGGTGTCGGGAGTCGGGCCGCGGCTGGCGATGGCGACGCTGGCCGTCCATGACGCCGCGGCGCTGCGCCAGGCGCTGCGCGACAGCGATGTCGCCGCGCTGACCCGGGTACCGGGGATCGGCAAGCGCGGTGCGGAACGCATGGTGCTGGAATTGCGCGACAAAGTCGGCGCCGTGACCGCGGCCGGTGGGGCGCCGGCGGGCGCCGCGCTCAACGGCCACGCGGTGCGCAGCCCGGTGGTCGAAGCCCTGGTCGGGCTCGGCTTTGCCGCCAAACAGGCCGAGGAGGCCACGGACAAGGTGCTGGCCGCCGACCACGATGCCACCACGTCGGCCGCCCTGCGTGCCGCCCTGTCGTTGCTGGGTAAGTCCCGATGACTCCGGACGAGGTCGAGGACGACTACTCCGATCGCGAGGTCTCCGGCACCCTGGCGCCGGGGGAGGGCGACATCGACGGCAGCCTGCGCCCGCGCACGCTGCGCGAATTCATCGGCCAGCCGCGGGTGCGCGAACAGCTGCAACTGGTCATCGAGGGGGCCAAAAACCGCGGCGGCACACCGGATCACATTCTGCTGTCCGGTCCGCCGGGGTTGGGCAAGACGTCGCTGGCGATGATCATCGCGGCCGAATTGGGGTCCGCGCTTCGGGTGACCTCGGGGCCCGCGCTCGAACGCGCCGGCGACCTGGCGGCGATGCTGTCCAACCTGGTCGCGCACGACGTGCTCTTCATCGACGAGATCCACCGCATCGCCCGGCCCGCCGAGGAGATGCTGTACCTGGCGATGGAGGACTTCCGGGTCGACGTCGTGGTCGGCAAAGGGCCCGGGGCGACGTCGATTCCGCTGGAAGTGGCGCCCTTCACCCTGGTCGGCGCGACCACCCGGTCCGGCGCGCTGACCGGACCGCTGCGTGACCGCTTCGGTTTCACCGCGCACATGGACTTCTACGAGCCTCCCGAGCTGGAGCGGGTACTGGCCCGCTCAGCCGGCATTCTCGGCATCGACCTGGGCGCCGAGGCGGCCGAGGAGATCGCCCGGCGCTCGCGCGGAACACCGCGGATCGCCAACCGGCTGCTGCGCCGCGTCCGGGACTTCGCCGAGGTACGGGCGGACGGAGTGATCACCCGCGACGTCGCCAAATCCGCGCTCGCCGTCTACGACGTCGACGAACTGGGTCTGGACCGGCTCGACCGGGCGGTGCTCTCGGCGCTGACCCGGAGCTTCGGTGGCGGTCCGGTCGGGGTTTCGACGCTGGCGGTGGCAGTGGGCGAAGAGGCCGCCACCGTGGAAGAGGTGTGTGAACCGTTCCTCGTCCGCGCCGGCATGGTGGCGCGGACGCCGCGCGGCCGGGTCGCCACCGCCAAGGCCTGGACCCATCTCGGCATGGTTCCGCCGGCGGGGGTCACCGGGTTGGGACAACACGGCCTGTTCGAATAGTTCGCTGCCGCCGTCTTGGGGTTAGGCGGTTCGCGACCAAATCGTGACCTTTCCGCTGGACATCGGCCCCGCAGACGGGTTACATCGCGGCGCCCGTCGGGTAACCAGGGTCACAACAGTAATGCCTGTTGAAGGAGGTTCCGATGAGAACCATGCGTCATGACTACGAACGTCCTCGTGCGATGTACATGCCACGTACCCGTGGGGCGCTGACCGGGCTACTCCTGATCCTTTTGGGTGCTTGGGGTGCATTGGTCCCGTTCTTTGGACCCAACATCGATTGGGCTTACACGACCGACCCGGCATGGACGTGGACTACGGCCAAAGGCTGGTTGGAGGTGCTTCCCGGCGCCGCTGCAGCAGTGGGCGGCCTGCTGGTGCTCCTTTCCAATAACCGCGCCAGCGCCGTGTTCGGCGGCTGGCTGGCGGTCGCCGGCGGCGCCTGGTTCGTGGTCGGGCGTGCTTTCGCGGCGCCATTACGCCTTGGGGACGTCGGTCTTCCAATGGCGTCGACGGACCTGCGGCGAGCTTTGCTCGAGGTCACGTACTTCACCGGGCTGGGTGCGCTGATCGTGTTCCTGGGCGGAGCGGCCGTGGCGCGCCTGGCGGTCCGGCATGCGCGGGACGTCGTTGTGAGCGAGCCGACGGCAGTCGCAGAGCCCGGCGTGCCTGCCGGAGAACCGCTGCGGACGGACGAGGTGGCAGCCGAGCCGGAGCCCCGCCGGCGCACCGGCGGTCGCCTCTTCCGGCGTCGCGCCGGTGGTGGTCTATTCCACCGCCGCCACCACCACGCCGGCGTCTAGGCGGTGCCGGCGAAAAAGTCAGGGTAGTCCGAGCAACCGCAGGTCGGTAAAGTTCTTCGGCGCCGAGAGGTCTCGAGCGCCGAGGGAGGACGCATGATCGCGGCAGGGCTGGTGTTCGCCGGGCTGGCGGCGTTACTGCACATCTACATCTTCGTGATGGAATCGTTGACCTGGACCTCGCCGCGCACCCGCGCCGCCTTCGGCACCACGCCCGAGGAAGCCGAGACCACCAAGTTGCTCGCGTTCAACCAGGGCTTCTACAACTTGTTTCTGGCCGTGGTCAGCGGTGTGGGCATCGCCGCGATTGGCATGGGGCACCAGGCCGTTGGGGCGGCACTGACCTTGGCCGGCGTCGGGTCGATGGCCGCGGCCGCGGTGGTGTTGCTGTTGTCCGCGCCGGACAAGGCGCGCGCCGCGGTGATGCAGGGCACCTTTCCGGTCATCGCGATCGTGCTACTAGTACTCGGGCTCAGTAGGTAACACCAGCCCCAGTAGCCCCAATAGCCACGCTGAGCGGCGGTTTCGCCGGCCGCGGAGGTTATTTCTGAATACCGCTGGGTACCCTCGCGGAGCCGGAAAAGGGCCCGGTGTCTAACAAGGAGATGTCATGAAATACGCAGAGGACGACTACTCCCGCGGGCTGAGCATGCCTCGCTCGCGTGGTGCGGTCAGCGGTTTACTTCTGGTCATCTTGGGTGCATGGGGGGCGTTAATACCGTTCGTTGGTCCGCACTTCAATTTCGCGTACACACCCGACCGTGATTGGGCGTGGAGCACGGCCCGCGGGTGGCTCGAAGTGCTGCCGGGAGCCGCGACCGTGGTCGGTGGTCTGTTGCTGATCTTCGCCGGAAACCGCGTCGCAGCGGTGCTGGGCGGCTGGGTGGCGGTCTTGGCAGGCGCCTGGTTCGTTGTCGGCCGTGAGGTCGCCCCGCTGCTGGGAATCGGTTCCGCCGGTGATCCAGTCGCCGCGACCGAGCGCAAGCGTGCGGTGCTCGAGGTCACCTACTTCTCGGGTCTCGGTGCGCTGATCACCTTCGTGGCCGGAGTGGCGTTGGCGCGTACGGCCGTGCGGCTGGCGCGCGATGTGCAGCCCCTGGCGCCGGCCGAGGTCTCGGCGGTCGACGGGGAGCAGGGCGTCTTGCCGTACCGGGAAGCCGGATACGAGCCGGCGCAGGTGTCATCGGGTGCAATGACCAAGCCGCGCGCCGCCGCAGACCCCGAGCCGAAGCGGGGATGGCGTCGTCAAGGCGGTGCCGCGGCGGGGGGCAACGCCGCGTATCTGCGCTGGCCGCATCCTCAGCAGTAGGCCTGCACAAAAGCAATCGCCCAGCCCCGAAAGGGGCTGGGCGATTGGCGTTCGCCGGGCGTCAGAGCAGTCCGAGCAACTGCAGGTTGGTGATGTACTTGACGATGATCGGCGCCGACACATGCGGGATGTCTTTGTCGGGACCGATTTTCGCTTCTTGCACCGCCGCGCGGAAGCGGTCGGTCGGAGCCATCGACCCGTTTATCGGGGTGTCCGGCTTCTGGTAGTTGTGCAGCAGCGGTAGCAGTGAGTACTGGCGCTGCCGTTCCGGCAGGGCCCGCAGCGTGCCCTCGAACCGGCGCAGCCATTCGCCGTAGTCGGCGATGCGCTGGATCGAGTAGCCGGCCTCGATTAACCAGTCGACGTACTCGTCGAGGCCGATGCCGTCGCCGTATGGGTTCATCACGTGGTAGGTCTGGAACCCGTTGTCCAGGGCTTGGGCGCCCAGCGTCGAGATCGACTCGGCGATGAACTCGACGGGCAGGCCGTCGTAGTGCGCGCGCTGGCGGTGGCCGTCGGCGTCCAGCTCGTAGAACGAGCCGGGCGCGATCCCGCTGGCGACCACGCTCAGCATCAGTCGGGTGAACATGTCCGGCAGGTTGAGCTGGCCGGCATAGGTGGTGTCGGCCAGGATCATGTCGCATCGGAACACCGCGACGGGCAGGCCGCACAGGTCGTGGGCCTCGCGCAGCAGCACCTCACCGGCCCACTTGCTGTTGCCGTAACCGTTGGCGTAGTTGTCGTTGATCGCGCGGGTGGCGCTGATCTGCCGGATGTCGGCGTCCTCGACGAAGGTCCCCGGCTTGATCTGGTCTCCGACCCCGATCGTCGACACGTAGGTGTACGGCTTGATCTTCGTGGTCAGCGCGATCCGGATCAGCTCGGCGGTGCCCAGCGCGTTAGGCCCGAACAGCTCGCTGTACGGCAGCACGTGGTTGACCAGCGCGGCCGGGTCGACGATCAGGTCGACGGTGTCGGCCAGTCGCTGCCAGGTCGCCTCGTCCAGGCCGAGGTTGGCCTCACCCTTGTCGCCCGCGATGACCTCGAGGTGGTCGGCGGCCAGTTCCTGGTAGTGCGCCAGCAACTTGGGGTCGCCGCTATCGAAGGTCTTGTCGAGCCGTGCCCGCGCCTGCGCGTCGGACTTCGCACGCACCAGGGCGATCACCTTGCCGTCGACCATGTCCATGCGCTCGAGCCAGTCCAGCGCCAGGTAGCGACCCAGGAAGCCGGTCGCGCCGGTCAGCAACACCGTGCGCACCTCGGCGCTGGGCCCCGGCAGGTTCGGCGCCTCGGTCAGCGTCGCGGCCTCCAGGAACTTGTCGAGCGTGAGGTC
>DASYBR010000208.1:0-16104 GCA_036500645.1 Mycobacterium sp.
GCAGCTTGACTCCCATTATCGATCCAGATCGGGTACGCTCCTTGGAAGGTCGCGCCATATCCTTAGCCCAGCGCTGGGGTAGCCGAAATCCAATTCCGTGGGGTGGGGTCAGGTAGGTATCGTGGCGGGTGAAACCAGAGCCAATGTCATTCCACTGCACACTAATCGGGGTCGGGTAGCGGCGCGTCGCAGAGCCGACCAGCGAGCGGAGTCCGCTCGCCAGCACCCCTCGCTTCTGTCTGATCCGAACGGCCGCGCGTCGGCCGAACAGCTCGCCGGGGTGGTCCGCGAAATCGATGACCACCGGCGCGCGGGGGCGGCGTCGTCCGCGGAAGCGCCGCTGAACGAAATGGCGCAGCGCGTCGCCTCAGTCGCCGGATTCCTCCGCCAGCGACTCACCGGGGACTACACCGTCGACGAATTCGGCTTCGATCCGCACTTCAACAGCGCGATCGTGCGTCCGCTGCTGAGGCTCTTCTTCCGGTCGTGGTTCCGGGTGGAAGTCAGCGGCATCGAGAACCTGCCGACCGACGGCCCGGCTTTGCTGGTCGCCAATCACGCCGGGGTGCTGCCCTTCGACGGGCTGATGTTGTCGGTGGCCGTCCATGACGAGCACCCGGCGCACCGGGACCTGCGGCTGCTGGCCGCTGACATGGTGTTCGACCTGCCCGTGGTGGGAGAAGCGGCCCGAAAGGCCGGGCACACCATGGCGTGCACGACGGATGCGCACCGGCTGCTTGCCGCCGGCGAGCTCACCGCCGTGTTCCCGGAGGGTTACAAGGGCCTCGGCAAGCGCTTCGAGGATCGCTACCGGTTGCAGCGGTTCGGCCGGGGTGGGTTCGTGACGGCCGCGCTGCGTACCAAGGCGCCGATCGTCCCGTGCTCGATCATCGGTTCCGAAGAGATCTACCCGATGCTCACCGACGTCAAGCTCTTGGCGCGGCTGTTCGGGCTGCCATATTTCCCGATCACGCCGCTTTTCCCGCTGGCCGGTCCCGCGGGCCTGGTGCCGCTGCCGTCGAAGTGGCGCATCGCGTTCGGCGAGCCGATCTACACCAATGACTACGCGGCGTCCGACGCCGACGACCCGATGGTCACCTTCGAGCTGACCGACCAGGTGCGCGAGACCATCCAGCAGACGCTGTACCGGCTGCTCGCCGGCAGGCGCAACATCTTCTTCGGCTGACAAGTGCAAAGTGAACGCCACCGCGGAAATCCGCGGTGGCGTTCACTGTTTGGCGGAATCGCCTACTTGACCATGGTGAATTGGCAGACGTTCGTGTAGCCGTCGCGGAACAGGTCGGAGCAGCCCCGCAGGTATTTCAAGTAGATCTCGTAGGTCTCCTCGCCCTTCAGGGCAATCGCCTCATCCTTGTGCGCCTCGAGGGCATCCCCCCAGGCGGTCAGCGTCGGGACGTAGTTCTTACCGATCTTGTGGTGGCGCTCGATCTTGAAACCCGCATCCGTCGCGTACTTGTCGACCAGGTCGATCTGGGGCAACTTTCCACCCGGGTAGATCTCCTTCAAGATGAAGCTGATGAACCGCAACAGGGTCATATTCACCTGCAAGCCCATCGCTTTGCCCTCTTCGGCGGTGGGCACCACGATCGAGTGCAGCAGCATGCGGCCGTCGTCGGGCAGCAAGTCGTAGTACTTCTTGAAGAAGGTGGCGTAGCGCTCGTACCCGGCGTCTCCTGCGCCGTCGGCAAAGTGCTCAAACGCGCCCAGCGACACGATCCGGTCGACCGGCTCGTCGAACTCTTCCCAGCCCTGGATCCGCACCTCTTTGCGGCGGGGGCTGTCCATCTTCTCGAACTCGTCCACGCAATGGGCGTGCTGGTTCTCGCTCAGCGTCAAGCCGATGACGTCGACGTCGTACTCGGCGACCGCGTGCCGCATCGTCGAGCCCCAGCCGCTGCCGATGTCGAGCAGCAACATGCCGGGTTCGAGGTTCAGCTTGTCCAACGCGAGCTTGCGCTTGGCGTACTGCGCTTCTTCCAGCGTCTTGGTCAGATTCTGCGGGTCCGGATTCTCGTCAAAGTAGCCGCAGCTGTAGGTCATTGACGGGTCAAGCCAGAGCTTGAAGAACTCGTTCGACTTGTCGTAGTGCGACCTGACTTTCTCGACCGGCGGCTTCAGCTGAGTGCTTCCCGCTTCCCCCTGTGAAGACATTTATGACGCCCCTAACTTTCCTGCGGATATGGATGCCACTGCTGCGGCGGTAGCTTCAACTTCCTCTTGGTTTGAGGACTCTCCCAGCATCGTCACGACACTGGTGACAATCGGCTTCCCATCGCCATCGGTCACTTCGCTTCGGATCTCCGCGAGCACGGTTCCGTGAGACTCGATCACCGAGTCTAGATACGTGTCGAAATATAGCTTGTCGTGGGCCAGAATCGGCCGGTGAAACCGGAATTTCTGGTCGCGGTGGATGACCCGGGCGATGTTGATCGGGATGCTGAATTTGGTGAAGATCTCCAGTTGCACTCGCCGACCGGCGATGGCGAGGAACGTCAACGGAGCCACCATCTCGGGATACCCAGCGGCTGCGGCGTCAACCTCGTTGAAGTGCGTCGGATGATCGTCTTGCACCGCGGTTGCGAACTCACGAATCTTCTCGCGCCCGACCAAGAAGTAGTCCGGCGCCCGGTAATGGCTGCCGATGAGTCCTTCGGCTTCTTTTGGGACTGTCATGCCCTTTGCTCCCCGCTTGAATACGTCTCAGCGGCGCAGCCTATCAGCGCGATTGGCGTCGGGACGCCAGAGCGGCAAGTGCACCGCCGGCTGCGCCGAGCGCCAATGCCGAGGGCACCCCGATCCGAGCCGCTTTGCGCGCGGTGCGGAAGTCACGGATCTCCCACCCGCGCTCGCGGGCCAGCGTGCGCAGCCGCGCATCGGGGTTGATGGCGACCGCGGTACCCACCAGCGAGAGCATGGGCACGTCGTTGTAGCTGTCCGAATAGGCGGTGCAGCGTTTGAGGTTCAGGCCCTCCCGGATCGCCAGCGACCGCACCGCGTGGGCCTTGCCCGGGCCGTGCAGGATGTCGCCGACCAGCCTGCCGGTGAACACGCCGTCGACGGACTCCGCGACCGTGCCCAGGGCGCCGGTCAGACCGAGCCGGCGCGCGATCGTGGCGGCGAGTTCGTATGGCGTGGCGGTGATCAGCCACACCTGCTGGCCGGCATCGAGATGCATCCGCGTGAGTTCCCGGGTCCCGGGCCAGATCTTGTCGGCGATGATCTCGTCGTAGATCTGCTCGCCCAGGTCGACTAGCTGGTCGACGGACCGGCCCTCGATGAAGGCGAGCGCCTTGGTCCGCCCGGCCGCGACGTCGTCGCTGTTCTCCTTGCCGAGCACCTGGAACTTGGCCTGCGCGTAGACGAATCCGAGCACGTCGCGATACGTGAAATAGTGCCGGGCCGCCAGTCCGCGCCCGAAATGAATCGCCGAGGAGCCCTGCACGAGGGTGTTGTCGACGTCGAAGAATGCGGCCGCGGTCAAGTCGATGGGCGGCTGCGGGCGATCCTGCGTCGCGGCCGCCTCCTGCATGCCCTCGATCGCGCGGGCGGCGCTGGCATCGGCGGCCAGCGACTCCAGGTCGACGCTGCCGGGCGGGTCCGCGTCGACAGAGTCAGAGGAAGTCATCGCCAAACCTCCCTAGATGCCGTGCTGCCCGATGCCATCGAGTGGCCGGTATCCAACCCTATCGGGCAGATGTCGAGGGCAGGTTCGCACGCCCGTCCGGCGGTGGTTGCGGGGATCTCAGGTCACGACCACATGCCGAGATTCGCTGACGCCGCACCGGAGTAGTTGGCGTGGGCGATCACACCGGCGGCGCTCATTCGAGCCAGCGCCGCGCGCATCATCGCCTCACCGCGCATCCAGTGCTGATGCGCCTCGGCGTGCGCCGCGGCGGCCTCACCTGTCCAGGTCGCATGCAAACACGTTATGCGGGAATTGATTTCGCTGATCATGTCTTCGGCGTGCCGCGCAAACGCCGCCATTCGCTGCACCGCGTCGACCAGTGCTTCGGGGTTCACCCGAAACGCCTCAGCCACCACGCACCGCCCGCTCCGCCCGGGTGGCCGCGGCCTCGTTGTCCTGATAGCCCGCACCGGCCTGGGCCATCAGCTGCGCCAGCATCGACAGGCCCACCTGCACCTCGCGCGCCCCTTGCTGCCACAGCTCCCATGCCGAGCCGTACGTGGTCCCCGACTCACCGCGCCAGCCGGCCAACATCTGGCCCACCCGATCGTCGAGCTCGGCCAGCTGACTCATCAGATGCTCGGCGGCACCGCCCAGCGAGGTGGCGCAACCCTGCAGCACCGCGAGATTGACGCGCAGCGTCGAGTCGGCAGCCATAGCGGCAAGCTAGCCAATCCCGCGCCGCTCGACAATTCACCCGCTGCCACACTGGTGGTCATGACCCAGGCCGCCCGGGAAGCCACCAGCCGGCCGCGCGTGGAGCTGTTGACCCGCGACGGGTGCATCAGCTGCGCGCGGGTGCACGCCCGGCTCACCGAGCTGGCCGCGGAGCTCGGCTTCGACCTGTCGATGACCGACGTCGACGCAGCCGCCTCGGCCGGCGACCCGGCGCTGCGGGCCGAGTTCGGCGACCGGCTGCCGGTGATTTTGCTCGAGGGCCGCGAACACAGCTACTGGGAGATCGACGAGGCCCGGCTGCGCGCGGATCTCGCCCGGTGATCGGGGCGGGCCCCCGGGGGCGGGCAGCGGGGCAATTATTTGGTAGCCCAGCTGATAAACGTTTACCGTGGACAGCAGTTCAGTTACTGGAAGAAGCAAGGGAGCTGGCCAGGTGATGCTGCCGTGAGCGTCCTGCTTTTCGGGGTTTCGCACCGGAGTGCGCCGGTATCGGTCCTGGAACAACTGAGTATCGACGAATCCGATCAGGTCAAGGTCGTCGACCGGATGTTGCAGTCGTCGCTGGTGACCGAGGCGATGGTGTTGTCGACGTGCAACCGGGTCGAGGTCTACGCGGTGGTCGACGCGTTCCACGGCGGGTTGGCGGTGATCGGGCAGGTGCTGTCCGAGCACTCCGGAATGTCGATGACGGACCTGACGAAGTACGCGTATGTCCGTTACAGCGAGGCCGCCGTCGAGCACCTGTTCGCGGTGGCCAGCGGCCTGGACTCCGCGGTGATCGGCGAGCAACAGGTGCTCGGTCAGGTGCGCCGCGCGTACGCCGGCGCCGAAGCCAACCGCACCGTAGGCCGCGTACTGCACGAGCTCGCTCAGCGCGCGTTGTCGGTCGGCAAGCGGGTGCACTCCGAGACCGCCATCGATGCCGCCGGCGCTTCCGTGGTGTCGGTCGCCCTGACCCTGGCCGAACGCCGGTTGGGCGGACTGGCGGGCAAGAACGCCGTGTTGATCGGCGCCGGCGCGATGGGCGCCCTGTCGGCGGCACACCTCACGCGTGCCGGTATCCAGCACGTTCAGGTACTCAACCGGTCGTTGTCGCGGGCCCAGCGGCTGGTCCGCAAGATCCGCGAATCGGGCGCACAAGCCAATGCGCTGCCGCTCGACCGCCTGGCCGACGCTCTGGCCGGCGCCGACATCGTGGTCAGCTGCACCGGGGCGGTGAGCCCGGTGGTCTCGCTGGCCGACGTGCACCATGCGCTGGCCGCCGGTCAGCGTGACGAGTCGGACCACCCGCTGGTGATCTGCGACTTGGGCATGCCGCGCGACGTCGACTCGGCCGTGGCCGGACTGCCCGGCGTCTGGGTCGTCGACGTGGACCGCGTGCAGCACGAGCCCTCCGCGCATGCCGCGGCAGCCGACGTCGACGCCGCCCGCCACATCGTGGCGGCCGAGGTCGCCTCCTACCTGGCCGGGCAGCGGATGGCCGAGGTCACCCCGACGGTGACCGCGTTGCGTCAGCGCGCCGCCGATGTGGTGGAGGCGGAGCTGCTGCGCCTGGACAACCGGCTGCCCGGGCTGGCCAGCGCCCAGCGCGAGGAGGTGGCCCGCACCGTGCGACGCGTGGTGGACAAGCTGCTTCATGCGCCTACCGTGCGGATCAAACAGCTCGCCAGCGCACCCGGCGGCGACAGCTACGCCGAGGCGTTGCGCGAGCTCTTCGAACTTGACCAGACCGCTGTCGACGCCGTCGCTGCAGGCGAATTGCCAGTGATATCAAGCGGATTCGACGCCGGCCCGACCTCTTCGGTCGAGTAGCCGATTGGCGAACGTGATCCGGATAGGCACTCGGGGCAGTCTCTTGGCCACCACCCAGGCAGGCGTCGTCAGGGACGCTCTGATCGCCAACGGACACCCGGCGGAGTTGGTGACCATCTCCACCGCCGGCGACCGCTCGTCGGCGCCCATCGACACTTTGGGGGTTGGTGTCTTCACAACGGCGTTGCGAGAGGCTATCGAAGAGGGCCGCGTGGATGCCGCTGTGCACTCGCATAAGGATTTGCCAACCGCCGAGGATCCGAGGTTCACGATCGCGGCCATCCCGCCGCGAAATGACCCTCGCGATGCGTTGGTGGCGCGCGACGGTCTGGTCCTGGGAGAGTTGCCCGCGGGTTCGCTGGTAGGCACCTCGTCGCCGCGACGGGCCGCGCAGCTTAGAGCATTGGGTCTCGGTTTGGAAATCCGCCCCCTACGAGGCAACCTAGACACCAGGTTGAACAGGGTAAGCAGTGGTGATCTTGACGCCGTAGTGGTGGCCCGGGCCGGTTTGGCCCGGCTGGGCCGCCTCGACGATGTCACCGAGACGCTCGAGCCGGTGCAGATGTTGCCAGCACCGGCTCAGGGCGCGCTCGCGGTCGAGTGCCGCGCCGGCGACAGCCGGCTGGCCGCAGTGCTGGCGGAGTTGGACGACGCCGACACACGCGCGGCGGTCACCGCCGAGCGAGCCTTGCTCGCCGAACTGGAGGCCGGTTGCTCCGCACCGGTGGGCGCGATCGCCGAGGTGGTCGAGTCCATCGATGAGGATGGCCGCGTCTTCGAAGAGCTGTCGCTGCGCGGTTGCGTGGCGGCGCTCGACGGGTCCGACGTGATCCGCGCGTCGGGCATCGGCTCTCCCGGTCGGGCTCGAGAGCTTGGGCTCTCGGTCGCCGCGGAGTTGTTCGAGCTTGGCGCCCGAGAGCTGATGCGCGGCGCGCGGCAGGACCCGGCGCGAGGAAATTAAGTGCTAGTGACGTGGGAGCGACAATGACGACGCGAGGGCGTAAGCCGAGACCCGGCCACATCACGTACGTGGGATCCGGTCCCGGTGACCCGGGACTGCTGACTACCCGGGCGGCCACTGTGCTGGCAAACGCCGCCCTGGTATTCACCGACCCCGACGTACCCGAACAGGTGCTGAAGCTGATCGGCAAAGACCTGCCGCCGGTTTCCGGCCCGGCGCCGGCCGAACCGGCTGCCGCGGGCGGCGACGGCAGTGGGCAGGCGGCTGGCGGAGACAACAGTCAGGCGCCCGCGGTGATATCCGCGGGTCCCGATATCCGCCCGGCGCTGGGTGAGCCGGCCGAGGTGGCCAAGACGCTGACCGCCGAGGCCCGGACCGGCGTCGACGTGGTGCGACTGGTGGCCGGCGACCCCCTGACGGTCGACGCGGTCATCACCGAGGTCAACACCGTGGCGCGCAGCCACATGCACATCGAGATCGTGCCCGGCCTGGCGTCTAGCAGCGCGGTGCCGACGTACGCGGGGCTGCCGCTGGGTTCGTCGCACACCGTTGCCGACGTGCGCGACCCACATGTGGATTGGGAGGCTTTGGCCGCTGCCCCGGGACCGCTGATCCTGCAGGCCACCGCGTCGCATCTGGCGGATGCTGCGCGCACCCTGATCGAGCACGAACTGTCCGACACCACACCGTGCGTGGTGACCGCGAACGGCACGACGTGTCAGCAGCGTTCGATCGAGACCACCCTGGGTGGTCTGACCGATTCGGGCGTGCTGAACGGCACCGACGCCGGTCTGTCGCCCGGAGGCGACCGTCAGACCGGGCCGCTCGTGGTAACCATCGGCAAGACGGTGGCCAGCCGGGCGAAGCTGAACTGGTGGGAAAGCCGCGCACTGTACGGCTGGACCGTGTTGGTGCCCCGGACTAAGGATCAGGCCGGCGAGATGAGCGAGCGGCTGACCTCGTACGGCGCGCTGCCGATCGAGGTGCCGACCATCGCCGTCGAGCCACCACGCAGTCCGGCTCAAATGGAACGTGCCGTCAAGGGATTGGTCGACGGCCGATTCCAGTGGGTGGTGTTCACCTCCACCAACGCGGTGCGCGCGGTGTGGGAGAAGTTCGGTGAATTCGGTTTGGACGCGCGCGCGTTCTCCGGCGTGAAGATCGCCTGTGTCGGCGAGTCGACGGCCGACCGGGTCCGCGCTTTCGGGATCAGCCCCGAGCTGGTGCCGGCGGGCGAACAGTCTTCACTTGGGTTGCTCGACGACTTCCCGCCCTACGACAGCATTTTCGACCCGGTGAACCGCGTCCTGCTGCCGCGCGCCGACATTGCCACCGAGACCCTGGCCGAGGGACTGCGCGAACGTGGTTGGGAGATCGAGGATGTCACCGCCTACCGGACGGTGCGCGCCGCACCGCCGCCGGCGGAAACGCGGGAAATGATCAAGACCGGCGGTTTTGACGCCGTGTGCTTCACCTCGAGCTCCACGGTGCGAAACCTGGTCGGCATCGCCGGCAAGCCGCACGCGCGGACGATCATCGCCTGCATCGGTCCCAAGACCGCCGAGACCGCAGCGGAGTTCGGTCTGCGGGTGGATGTTCAGCCCGAAACCGCCGCCGTCGGTCCCCTGGTGGACGCGTTGGCCGAACACGCGGCGCGGTTGCGAGCCGAGGGCGCGCTGCCGCCACCGCGTAAGAAGAGCCGCAGGCGCTAGTGGCGATCGCCAGCGCGGCGCAGCCGGGCGCAGCGGGTCGCCACGCGGTGGGCCTGGGTGCGATCGCCAGCGCGGCGCAGCCGGGCGCAGCGGGTCGCCACGCATGAGCGGCTCGTTCCCCCGGCAGCGTCCGCGCCGGCTCCGCTCAACCCCGGCGTTGCGCCGCCTGGTGGCGCAAACATCCTTGGAGCCAAGGCATTTGGTGCTGCCGATGTTCGTCGCCGCCGGCATCGACGAGCCCCGGCCGATCGATTCCATGCCCGGCGTCGTGCAGCACACCCGCGACTCGCTGCGCCGGGCCGCCGCCGACGCCGTCGCCGCCGGCGTGGGCGGGCTGATGCTCTTCGGCGTGCCGCGCGACGAGGACAAGGACCCGACGGGGTCGGCAGGCACCGACCCCGATGGCATCCTCAACGTCGCGCTGCGCGACCTCGCCAAGGATCTCGGTGAGGCCACCGTGTTGATGGCCGACACCTGCCTGGACGAGTTCACCGACCACGGGCATTGCGGCGTGCTCGACGCGAGAGGCCGGGTCGACAATGACGCGACGTTGATCCGGTACGTGAAACTGGCTGTGGCACAAGCGGAATCGGGCGCTCACGTGGTCGGCCCGAGCGGCATGATGGATGGCCAGGTCGGTGCGATCCGCGACGGCCTGGACGCCGCGGGCTATACCGACGTGGCGATTCTGGCATATGCCGCGAAGTTCGCCTCGGTGTTCTACGGCCCGTTCCGCGAGGCCGTCAGTTCCACGCTGTCCGGGGACCGGCGCACCTACCAGCAGGAGTCGGGCAATTCCCGGGAGGCGCTCCGCGAGGTCCGTCTCGACCTCGACGAGGGCGCGGACATCGTGATGGTCAAGCCCGCGATGAGTTATCTCGACGTAGTGGCGGCCGCGGCGGACATCTCATCGGTGCCGGTGGCCGCCTACCAGGTTTCGGGTGAGTACGCGATGATTTGCGCTGCCGCCGCGAACAATTGGCTCGACGAGCGCGCCGCGGCGCTGGAGACGCTGACCAGCATCCGGCGCGCAGGGGCGGACATCGTGCTCACGTACTGGGCAGCGCAGGCAACGGGTTGGCTTTCGTGACAGGCCCACCGGCGGGTAACAATCACTAGATGGGGCTGCAGATGGCGTCACCGAATGATTCCAGGCCGTTGTTCTACGAACCCGGTGCCAGCTGGGTCTGGCTGCTGGCCGGCCCGGCGGCGGCGGCGTCCATGATTCTGATCGAATGGTGGAGCGGCGCAGCGATCGGGCTGGTGGTCCCGGCGATATTTCTGGTGATGGTGTCGATGTTCCTGGGGATACAGGTGAAGGCGGCGCGAATCCACACGTCGGTCGAGCTGACGGAGGACGCCCTGCGCCAGGGCACCGAAACCGTTCTGATCCGGGAGATCGTCCGGGTGTATCCGGAGCCCGAACATCACGAGGCTTCCGGAAAGGACCTGGCGAAGTGGCAGTCGTCGCGCGCACTCGGCGAGTTGGTCGGGGTGCCGCGCAACCGCGTCGGCATCGGTCTCAAGCTCACCGGAGACCGTACCGTCCAAGCCTGGGCGCGTCGTCATCGTCAGCTCCGGGCGGCGCTGACCCCGCTGGTTCAAGAACGGGTGGAGCCCGCGCGGTCGGACGCCGATCGTGACGACGACGGGGGACCGGCGCAATGAGCGCCCGATTCCGGGTTGTGATCGAGCTCGCCCTGGCCTGCGTCGCCCTCGCGGGAGGGTTGCTGAGCTGGGCTGGATCGCATCAAACGGTGGCCGTCGCGCCGATCGCGGACGGGCAGCCGTCGACGACGTCGTTGATCTATGATCCGCAGTTGCTGCTGCTTGCTGTGATCCTGTTGACGAGCGCCGGGGTGCTGGCGGTCGCCGGGTTCGCCAGGCTGCGCCGCGGGCGGTCGGGGGCTACGCCGTCTTCTTGACGAGCGGCAATGCCAGCCGGCGGCGGCGGATGATGGCTTCGGACAGATCGTTGAGCACCTCACGCACCGAAGGGGTCATCGCAAACTCGCCGTCGTGGTCGTCGTCGTCGAGCACCGTGGTGACCGCGGTGCTCGGTACCAACGTCCATTCCATCCCGGCGGTGCGGCAGCACTCGTCGAATGCGTAGAGCAGCCAAAGACCCGCTCCAGCAAATTTGCTAACCCCGCTCAAATCGAGCACCACGCGGTTTTCTCCGAGGGTGAAACGTCGAAGGTATTCGCCCACCGGATCGACATTCTCGGTGTTGATTACGCCTCGAATAGTCACCACCGTCGCCAGGTGTCGAAACTGCGCCCGGATCTGGGCGCCATCGCAGTCGAAGACACCGTTCGCCTTGCGAGTTTCCACATCTGTGATCGTCATGAGGACCCCTCACTCTCCGTGGCGTTCGCTGCGCAGCGGTGAAACCGAGCCTGCTCATAACGGTAATGGGCAAGCCTAAGGGGACTAAAAGCCGGAACTAACTCTTTACTAAGAAGCCATTCGGAGATTCGAGCAAATGGTCCCGACGCCGATTTACGCCGTCAGGAGGCCGCCGTGGGGCCCAAAACCTGCCTGCCACGCCACAACCGTCCGCGCATCCGCGCGATCGCGCTGTTAGGCTCTCAGGGCTGCCGGTGGCGAGGCGGGGTGCAGCGATGTCGCCCGGTCAGCCGAATCAAAAGGCGAACGAAACAGCAGAGTCCGGACGGAAAGAGCATCGTGCGCGGCGCAGAGATCAGGGGCGAGATCAAAGCCCTGACGGGGCTCCGCATCGTCGCCGCGTTGTGGGTCGTTCTGTTTCACTTCCGGCCTATGCTGGCCGACGCGTCCCCGGATTTCCTCGACAATCTCGCGCCGGTGCTCAATTGCGGCGCCCAGGGCGTCGACCTGTTCTTCATGCTCAGCGGGTTCGTGCTGACCTGGAACTACCTCGAGCGGATGGGCCGGTCCTGGTCGGCGCGCGCCACCCTGCATTTCTTGTGGCTGCGACTGGCCAGGGTGTGGCCGGTGTACCTGTTCACGCTGCACCTGGCTGCCCTGTGGGTGATCTTCACCCTGCACGTCGGCCACGTTCCGTCGCCCGACGCGGCTCAGCTCACCGCGATCAGCTACGTACGCCAGGTTCTGCTGGTGCAGCTGTGGTTCGTGCCGTTCTTCGACGACTCGAGCTGGGATGGCCCGGCCTGGTCGATCAGCGCCGAATGGCTGGCCTACGTCCTCTTCTCCCTACTTGTCCTGGTGATTCTGCGGATGAAGCAGGGCACGCGGGCGCGCAGCCTGATGATGCTGGCTTTCGCCGCGTCGCTGCCGCCGATCCTGATGTTGTTGACCAGCGGCCACTTCTACACGCCGTGGAGCTGGCTGCCGCGCATCGTGACGCAGTTCACCGCCGGTGCCCTGGCCTGCGCCGCCGTGCGCAGGTTGCGGCTGACCGACCGTGGTCGCCGTGTCGCCGGCTACCTCTCCCTGCTGCTGCTGGCCGCAATGGTGGGCGTCCTGTACTGGTTCAATGCGCACCCGATTTCGGGCGTCGTGGAGAACGACAGCGGCGGTGTGGTTGACGTCTTGTTCGTTCCGCTGGTGATCACGCTGGCGATCGGTGTGGGAAGCCTGCCCAGGGTGCTGTCGACGCGCATCTTGGTGTACGGCGGACAGATCTCGTTCTGCCTCTACATGATTCACGAGCTGGTGCATACCTCCTGGGGATGGGCCGTCGAGCAATTCGAGATTGTGCCGCAAGACAACCCGTGGAAATGGAATGTCATCGGCCTGCTGGTGATCGCGCTGGGTCTGTCGGCGCTGATGTATCACGTCATCGAAGAGCCCGCCCGCCGGTGGATGCGCAGAATGGTTGACGTCAGGGCCACTGACGCAAAACGCTCGAGAAGCGAGCCCCAAGAATCGGTTAGCAACAAGGTTCATCCGATCGACCGCCCGCTGGAAGCGGTTCCGGCCCGCGCGGTGTGACGGTTGCCTTGGGCGGCCGACCGCGACTCATCGGGAGTCCCCAATGAGGCAGCAGCGGCAGACGACGATGCCATCGAGACTGGAGGTGATAGTGAGTCGTCTGGCCACCTTTATCATTGGTCTGGCTCTCCTGCTGGGCTTGGACGTCCTACACCCGGCACGGGTTCGGACGTACGAAACATTGACCCTGGACCTACGGCTGAACCACCTTGCGGTCATCGGGGATTCGTACACCACCGGCACCGATGAGGGCGGGGAGGGCCCGAGATCGTGGCCCAACCGCGCCTGGCAGCTGCTTTCCGCGCGAGGTGAGCGGGTTTCGGCCGACGTGGCCGCCGAGGGCAGAGCCGGCTACGGTACGCCCGGCGACCACGGCAGCATCTTCGAGGATCTGACCGCCCGGGGAGTCCAGTCCGACGACGCGCTGGTGGTGTTCTTCGGCTCCCGAAACGACCAAGGCGTCGATCTCGCGCTGTTGGCCCAAAAGGTGCGCAATACCTTTGATTTGGCCCGCATGCTTGCGCCGACCGCGAAGTTCCTGGTAATCGCACCCCCGTGGCCGACGGCCGATGTGCCCGTCAACGTGCTGCAGATCCGCGACGTCCTCGGCACTGTGGCCGGGACCGTCGGGGCGACGTTCGTCGACCCGATCGCCGAGCACTGGTTTGTCGGCCGGCCGGATCTGATCGGCCCGGACGGTGTGCACCCGAACGATGCGGGCCATCAATACATGGCGGACAGGATCGCGCCGCTCATCCGCACTCAGCTATCGGCCTGAATCAGCTGGTGGGGCAGGGGTTTTAGTCCTCTGCGTGCCGCTCGTAGTCCCATTGCTCCAGGCGGGCTTGCGCGTGTAGCAATCCGAAACCGGCGACTGGTGCGGCGATCGCAATGCAGGTCAGCAGCAGCGCGGTCATTCCTAAACCCTCCAAAACCTTTCGTTGGTATGACGTTTGTCCACCATCAGAAGTTCATTCCCGCTCAGCCGTCGGTCAGGGCTCGGTCGGCCAGCGCACCCATCACCGGCGCCAGCAATTGCGCGTATTCGGTTGTGACATGGTTGTCGTCGCGGAACACCAGGGTGTTGCCGACGATCATCGGGCAGCGGTCGGACGTGCAGAACAGGTCGGTCAGATCGGCGTAGTGGCCGCCGTTGCCGGTCGTCGCCGCCCGCTCGGCGGCGATGCCGTCGTCGTTGACGGCGTCGGATCGCGTTGGCGCACAAGCGCCCGCGTCGTCGAGGTGCGCGGAAAGGCATGCGGGCGCGGGCGACCGAGGGTCCGGGGCGGGCCCCAGCACCAGGACGGTCGCGCCGGTCCTGCGCAACTGGGCCACGGTGCGGCCCAGGGTCTGGATCCACGCCGGGTTGTAGGACGTGAAGCCGAAGTCGGCGCCGTAGCGCCTGCTCATGTCCAGCAGCACCAGGCGCGGGTGTTCGGCCGCCATGCGGTCCATGATCTGGCCGCGCCACTGCTCGCACTCGGTGTACTCGCGCCCCAGATACGGGCTGTCGATCGGCAAATCCTGCATTGGGCAGGTCACTTTGGCCAGCGTCTCCAGCCGCCAGTGCCGCACCTCGGCAACCCGCTGCAGCGCCGGGTTCCACATGGCCGCATGCGAATCGCCGATCAGGGCCACCGTGGTCGGCGACGCGACGTCGGCCGTCGCGCACTCGCCCTGCCCCAGATCGCGCCAGGACCGGACGCAACCGTTGACGAACACCGCGGCCTTGTCGGCGGGCGCGTTGGCGAGCGGCGGGTCCAGGTTCGACGGGACGGCGCCCAGGCCGGCGGCCGCCGCGACCGCGGCGCGGGCCTGACCGAAGGCCTGACGAACAGCCGATTCCTGGGGACCGAGATCCGGGGCGATGGCGAGCGGCTCCGCGATGATTTTGGCCCGCGCAGCGGCCGCCCCATGTCCCACCGGTACCGGAACCACGTCGAGCAGCAGCATGCAGGCGCACGCGACGGCGGCGCTGGCGGCCCCGGCCACCGCGAGGCTCGCCTTGGCTGATTGGCGCAACGCGGCGGCGAACCGGCCGGGGTTTTCGACCAGGTGCAAGGTGATCACGGCCAGCCCGGCGGAGACGAACGTCGCAGCCAGCCTGGCCGGCAATCCGGCGGGCTCACCGAGCAGCGCCGGCATCAGCAGCAGCACCGGCCAGTGCCACAGGTACCACGAGTAAGACACCCGGCCGATCGCGCGCATCGCCGGCCGGCACAGCAGGCGACCGGCGCCCAGACCGCCGGTGACGCTGCCGCCGCCGATGATCAGCGCGGTCCCCAACACGGGCAGCAGGGCCGCGGTGCCCGGGTAGGGGGTGCCGGCCTTCAACTGGGTGCAGGTCACCAAGATCAGGGCCAGGCCACCCCACCCGACGATCGACGCGGGCAGCAGTGGCAGCCGGCGCCATTCCTTGATCGACAGGGCCACCAGGCCACCGACGGCCAGTTCCCATGCGCGGGTGGGCAGTGAAAAGAAGGCCCACGGCGGGGAGGTGCGTGTCCACAGCACGGCCGCCGTCAGCGACGCCACGGCGATCAACGCGAGGACCACCGCGTACGGTGTCGCCCGCGACGAGGCGTCCCGGAAGCGCGCGAAGCGCCGCACCAGCCACGCCGTCGCGATGATCAGCATCGGCCACACCAGGTAGAACTGCTCCTCCACGCCCAGCGACCAGTAGTGCTGGAACGGCGAGGGCAGGACGGAGCCCAGGTAGTCGGTGCCCTGCCTGGCGAACCGGTAGTTGCCGACGTACAGCGCGCTGGCGATGCCGTCGGCGAACACGCTGCGCGCTTGCAGCGGCGGCAGCACGATGGCGGCACCGATCGCGGTGATGACGCCCACGGCGGCCGCGGCCGGCAGCAGCCGCCGGGCACGTGCGGCGTAAAAGCGGCCCAGCCGAACGGTGTTGGTGGTGGCGGCCTCGCGCCACAGCAGCCTGGTGATCAGGAAGCCGGAGATGACGAAGAAGACGTCAACCCCGACGAAGCCGCCGGTGACACCCGGTATGCCCGCGTGATAGAGCACGACCGCGATCACCGCGACGGCGCGCAGTCCCTCGATATCCGGCCGGAATCCCTTTCGGGAAGCTCGCCGCTCCACTCGTCGTGGGCCGCTGGCGACTGCTTCCTGCCGAACTGTCATCTTCGTGGCTCAGGTCGCCATCCAGGCCAGCTCGCCGGGCAGTTGGCTGCGCCAGTAGGCGATGTCGTGTCCGCCGAGGGAGATGCTGCCTGCCGGTTGAGTCTTCAATGAATACATGAATTCTTTTGTGGCGAAATAGAAGCGGTCGAAGT
>DASYBR010000209.1:0-4651 GCA_036500645.1 Mycobacterium sp.
TCAAGCAGCAGAACATCTTTCACCTCACCCTTCAACACACCGGCTTGAAGAGCCGCTCCCACCGCTACAACTTCATCGGGGTTGACACCCTTGTTGGGCTCCTTGCCGCCGGTCATCTCCTTGACCAGATCCGACACCGCGGGCATACGGGTGGAACCGCCCACCAGCACGACGTGGTCGATCTCGGAAACCGAGATACCGGCGTCCTTGATCACCGACTGGAACGGCTGACGCGTGCGGTCGAGCAGATCCTGCGTAATGCGCTGGAACTCGGCTCGAGTCAGCTGCTCGTCGAGAAACAGCGGGTTCTTGTCTGCGTCAACGGTGATGTAAGGCAGGTTGATCGAGGTGCCCTGGCTGGAGCTCAGCTCGATCTTGGCCTTCTCGGCGGCCTCACGCAGCCGCTGCATCGCCATCTTGTCCTTGGTCAGGTCAATGCCGCTGGTGCCCTTGAACTTGTCGACGAGCCAGTTGACGATTCGGTCGTCCCAGTCATCGCCACCGAGGTGGTTGTCACCGCTGGTGGCACGGACCTCGACCACGCCCTCGCCGATCTCGAGCAGCGACACGTCAAAGGTGCCACCACCGAGGTCGAACACCAGGATGCGCTGCTCCTTCGAGCCCTTGTCCAGCCCGTAGGCCAGCGCCGCAGCCGTCGGCTCGTTGACAATGCGCAGCACGTTCAAACCGGCGATCTGGCCGGCCTCCTTGGTGGCCTGACGCTGAGCGTCGTTGAAGTAGGCGGGTGTGGTGATGACCGCGTCGGTGATGTCCTCACCGAGGTAGGCCTCGGCGTCGCGCTTCAGCTTCATCAAGATGCGGGCGCTGATCTCCTGCGCGGTGTACTTCTTTCCGTCGATCTCGATGGACCAGTCGGTGCCCATGTGCCGCTTGACCGAACGGACCGTTCGGTCGACGTTGGTCACGGCCTGGTTCTTGGCGGGCTGGCCAACCAGCACCTCACCGTTGCGCGCGAACGCGACGATGGATGGAGTCGTCCGGGAGCCCTCGGAGTTGGCGACGACGACAGGGTCACCGCCCTCGAGAACTGCGACGACGGAGTTGGTGGTCCCGAGGTCGATGCCGACCGCACGAGCCATAGTGATTCCTCCTGATTTGTAGAGCCTTTTTGGTGTCACTATGCTGAGTGAACCTCGCTCAAGCCTGCTACCGGTGACGGTCTGCTGTCAACCCAGGATTGAGTCTGGTTCACTCAACTTGTTCATCATGCTAACGGCGCGCAATCGCGTCTTGTTCCCGGGTGCCGGAAAAATCTTCGGGGGCGCGAATGCGGCGGCCGAGCGGTCAGGAGGTGCGGCGCGCCGCCGATGAGGCCCCAATGCTTGAATCGTAGCCATGGACGGCCGGTTGCGGACCATCGCGCTCGAAGAGCATTACGCGACAGAAGAATTCCTGCGCGGACCGGGCAGCTGGCTGGCGTCGCGGCCCGGCATCGCCGAGCCCATTGCCGACCTCGGTGCCGGCCGGATCGCGGCGATGGACGAGGCGGGCGTCGACCTGGCGGTGCTGTCCTTGGTCGCACCCGGTGTTGAACAGCTGGACGCGCAGGAGGCGGTGCGGCTGGCCCGGGCCTGCAACGACGAACTGGCCGAAGCGATCGGACGCCACCCCGGCCGGCTGGCCGGCTTCGCCGTGGTGCCTACCGGTGCGCCCGAAGCGGGCGCCGACGAGCTGGAGCGCGCCGTCAAGGAACTCGGCTTTCCCGGAGCCCTGATCAACGGCCACAACCGAGGCCGCTACCTGGACGATCCCTTCTTCGACCCCGTCCTGAACCGGGCGGCCACGCTGGGGGTTCCGATCTACCTGCACCCGACCATCCCGCCGGCAGCCGTCATCGAATCGAGCTACGCCGGGTTCGCCCCCGAAGTCACGTTCGCGCTGGCCACGGTCGGTTGGGGTTGGCACATCAACACCGCCACGCACGCGCTGCGCATGATCGTCGGCGGCGTCTTCGACCGCTATCCCGACCTGCAAATCATCATCGGGCACATGGGCGAGGCAACGTCGTTCATGCTGCCGCGCTTCGACGCCACCCTGAAACCGGAACTGACCGGGCTGCAACACCCGATCAGCACCTACCTGCGGCGCAACTTCACCTATACGTTCGCCAATTTCAACGACGTTCCGACCTACGCGAACCTGGTTGCGCAGGTCGGCGTCGAGCGCGTGGCGTTTTCGGCCGACTACCCGTTCGGGTCGATGACCGCCGCGCGGGCGTTCTTCGACGGTCTGCCCCTCTCGCGCGACGACCGGGCGCGCATCAGCCATCGCAACGCCGAGAGCCTGCTGGGCCTGTAAAGACGAGCTGTTCGTCGACGGCGGCGCCGGGCAAATCTGAGTCCGCTCGGCCAAGAGTGGGCGTCGCGGGGCGAGGTGGCTTAGCTTAAACGTCGAACCGTTCGACGATAGGAGCTCGATGTCCGAGCAGGAGATCGCCGCCGAGCGGCTCGCGCGCGAAGATGCGGGCTACCACAAGGCCCTGAATAACCGGCAGTTGCAGATGATCGGCCTGGGCGGCGCGATCGGAACCGGCCTCTTCCTCGGTGCAGGCGGACGGCTTGCGTCGGCCGGCCCGGGGCTGTTCCTGGTGTATGCAATCTGCGGCGTCTTCGTCTTCCTGATCCTGCGCGCGCTGGGCGAGCTTGTGCTGCACCGCGCGTCTTCGGGGTCGTTCGTGTCCTACGCGCGCGAATTCTTCGGCGAGAAAGTGGCTTTCGCCGCGGGATGGATGTATTGCCTGAACTGGGCGATGACCGGAATCGTCGACACCACGGCGATAGCGCACTACTGCCACTACTGGCAGGCGTTCAACGCCGTCCCGCAGTGGACCCTTGCGCTCATCGCCCTGCTGGTGGTGCTGTCGATGAACCTGATCTCGGTCAAGCTCTTCGGCGAGCTGGAGTTCTGGGCATCGTTGATCAAGGTGCTGGCGCTGGTGACGTTCCTGGTCGTCGGTACGGTCTTTCTGGTCGGGCGCTTCAAGGTGGACGGCCAGGACACCGGCACCTCGCTGTGGGACAGCCATGGGGGCCTGCTGCCGGCCGGCCTGCTGCCGCTGGTGCTCGTCACCTCCGGGGTGGTGTTCGCCTATGCCGCCGTCGAACTCGTCGGCATCGCCGCCGGGGAGACGATCAATCCGGAGAAGATCATGCCGCGTGCCATCAATTCGGTGGTGTTCCGCATCGCGGTCTTCTACGTCGGGTCGACCGTGCTGCTGGCGCTGCTGCTTCCGCACACCGCGTACCGCGACCACGTCAGCCCGTTTGTGACCTTCTTCTCCAAGGTCGGTTTCAACGGGGCGGGCAGCGTGATGAACGTCGTCGTCCTCACCGCCGCGCTCTCCAGCCTCAACGCGGGCCTGTATTCCACGGGCCGGATCCTGCGGTCGATGGCGATCAACGGCAGCGGCCCTAAATTCACCGCACCCATGTCGAAAAATGGAGTGCCGTACGGTGGAATCCTGCTCACCAGCGCCGTCGGCCTGCTGGGCATCGTGCTCAACGCCGTCAAACCGAGCCAGGCGTTCGAAATCGTGCTCCACCTCGCCGCGGTCGGCGTCGTGGTGGCCTGGGCAACGATCGTGGCAAGCCAGCTGCGGCTCCACTGGCTGGCGAAGAACGGCAGGCTGGAACGGCCGAATTTCCGGATGCCGCTCGCCCCTTACAGCGGTTACCTCACGCTGGTTTTTCTGGCCGGCGTCCTGGTCCTGATGTTGTTGGACAAGGTGCAGGGCCCGTGGTTGCTTGGCGCGATGATCATCGGCATTCCCGCCCTCATCGGCGGCTGGTTCCTGGTTCGGCACCGCGTGCGGGCTCTCAGCCAGGACGCGCCACCGACCTCCCCGCCCGCCGAGCCGACGCTGACGCCTGAATCCGTTGTGGAACAACAGGACTGACTCTCTTTTCGGCGCGAGTCGGTCACGCGGCGGTAAAGCTTCATTATCGGCGCCGCATCGATTCGTGCTTCGGTGCAGTACCTTTCGCTGGTTCACGCGTACCCTGAGTCCGGCTGTTTGGAACGTCTCGGGAGTGGCGCGTGCGATTTTCGGAGAAGACCCGGCGGTGCCTTGCCGGCGGTTCGCTGCTGCTCGCCGCCGTGCTGGCGAGTGCTGGGTTGGTGTCGGGCTGCAGCTCAACCATCGGCGGCAGACCGGTCGCCGCGCCGGGAACGGGCCCGACCGAGCCGTCGTTTCCCACGCCCAGGCAGGCGCCGTCGCCCCCGCCGTCAACCACCCCCGGTCCGAGCCCTGCTCCGCCGACGGCACCGGCAAGCCCCACCGCGCCGGCGGGAGCCATCCCGCTCTCGCCCGACCAGAACGGCTACGTCTTCATCGAAACCAAATCCGGCGTGACGCGCTGCCAGATCAACAAGGACACCGTCGGCTGCGAGGCGCCGTTCACCAACTCGCCCCTGCAGGACGGTGAGCACGCCAACGGCGTCAGCATCAACGCCGGCGGCAAAGTTCAGTGGGTGCTCGGCAACCTCGGGGCCATCCCAACCGTCCAGATCGACTACAAGACTTACGCCGCGCAGGGCTGGACGATCAACGCCGCCGCCGACGGCACCCGCTTCACCAATGACCACACCCGGCACGGCATGTTCGTCAGCATCGACAAGGTCAACACGTTCT
>DASYBR010000210.1:0-3498 GCA_036500645.1 Mycobacterium sp.
TCGTCCACCGCCCCCGCGCGGTCGAGCGCGAACAGCATCGCCATCGCGTAGACCGACGACGCGAGGTCGCCGTGCTCGCCGTGCAGGGCCTCGGCCGCGATGTCGGCGATCACCGATTCCCCATACCGCGGGAACGCCAGCGTGACCACCGACTTGCCGGCTTGTTCGAAGGCCTTACGCAGCCCCCCGGTCAACGTCCGCTTCCCGGAGCCGTCCACACCTTCGATCGCGATGAGCACGGCGCGAGCTTAGCGGGCCTCGAAAATAGGAGGAGCGGTGCTCAGTAGCGGTAGTGGTCCGGCTTGTACGGGCCGTCGACGTCGACGCCGATGTACTCGGCCTGCTCCTTGGTCAGCTTGGTCAGCTCACCGCCGAGAGCCTCGACGTGGATGCGCGCCACCTTCTCGTCGAGGTGCTTGGGCAGCCGGTAGACCTCGTTGTCGTACTCGTCGTTCTTGGTCCACAGCTCGATCTGCGCGATGACCTGGTTGGAGAAGCTGTTGCTCATCACGAACGACGGGTGACCGGTCGCGTTACCCAGGTTCAGCAGCCGGCCCTCGGACAGCAGGATGATCGACTTGCCGGTGTCGCCGAACGTCCACAGGTCGACCTGCGGGCGGATATTGACCTTGGTGGCACCGGAGCGCTCCAGCCTGGCGACCTGAATCTCGTTGTCGAAGTGGCCGATGTTGCCCAGGATGGCCTTGTCCTTCATGGCCTTCATGTGCTCGAGGGTGATGATGTCCTTGTTGCCGGTGGTGGTGACGATGATGTCGGCCTCGCTGATCACGTCCTCCACCCGCTTGACGTCAAAGCCCTCCATCAGCGCCTGCAGGGCGTTGATCGGGTCGATCTCGGTGACGGTCACCCGCGCGCCCTGGCCGGCCACCGATTCGGCGGAACCCTTGCCGACGTCACCGTAGCCGCAGATCAGCACCTTCTTACCGCCGATCAGCACGTCGGTGCCGCGGTTGATGCCGTCGATCAGCGAGTGCCGGCAGCCGTACTTGTTGTCGAATTTCGACTTGGTGACCGAGTCGTTGACGTTGATCGCCGGGAAGGCCAGGTCACCGGCGGCGGCGAACTGGTACAGGCGCAGCACGCCGGTGGTGGTCTCTTCGGAGACACCCTTGATCGACTCGGAGATCTTGGTCCACTTGTCCTTGTCGGTCTCGAAGCGCTTGCGCAGCAGGTTGAGGAACACCCGGTGCTCGGCGGAGTCGTCCTCGTCGTCGGGCGGGACCACGCCGGCCTTCTCGTACTGCGCGCCGCGCAGCACCAGCATGGTGGCGTCGCCGCCGTCGTCCAGGATCATGTTGGCCGGCGCTTCAGTCCCGTCCGCAAGCGGAGGCCAGGTCAGAATCTGTTCGGCGGCCCACCAGTACTCCTCGAGCGTCTCGCCCTTCCACGCGTACACCGGAACGCCCTTCGGCTCTTCCGGGGTCCCGTGCGGGCCGACGACCACCGCGGCGGCGGCGTGGTCCTGGGTGGAGAAGATGTTGCAGGACGCCCAGCGCACCTCGGCGCCCAGCGACACCAGCGTCTCGATCAGCACCGCGGTCTGCACGGTCATGTGCAGCGAGCCGGAGATGCGTGCGCCCTTGAGCGGCTGCACGTCGTGGTACTCGCGGCGCAGCGACATCAGGCCGGGCATCTCCTGCTCGGAGAGTTCGATGTCGCGGCGGCCGTAGTCAGCCAACGACAGGTCGGCGACCTTGAAATCGATGCCATTGCGGACGTCGGCGGTCAGCGAACTTTCGGTGGTCGTCATCAGTACTCATTCCTTCTACGACTTGGGGTCCAAGAGAATTACTTAGCTTAGGTATGCGCTCGTGGGCCACTGTAGTCGTCGACGCCGGGACGGGTCGGCCTCAGGGCACGTTGATGACGCCGTGACGCTCCGCGAAGGGGGTCATCAATCGTGCGAGGTCCGCCGCGACATCTCCGCCACCTTCGGCGGGAGGTGCCCCCAGGTCCGCCTCGGGCGGCATCGACACGTAGCTCAATGCCAGCCGCACGATCGCCCGTGCCAGCACGCCGGCGTCCTCGTCGCTGGTGGCCACCCAGCTGTGGGTGAACGCCGAGGTCAGCCGCGACGACGCCCGGGTGATGATAGGCCCGCTGTCGGTGGTGATGATCTGCAGCAGGTCCGGCTTGGCGACGCCGGTCAGCAGCGAGATCACCAAAGGGTCCGCCGCCGACTCCGTGAAGAAGGCGCGGAAACCCTGCAGGAAGGCCTCAAAGATATTGCCGACGTTGGCGTCGATCGCGGAGTGGACGGCGTCGACCAAGCGGTCGGCCAGGCGCAGGGCGTAACCCTGCGCCAGGCCTTGCCGCGAACCGAACTCGTTGTAGATGGTCTGCCGGCTGATGCCCGCGGCGCGGGCCACGTCCGACAGGGTGACGGCGGACCAGTCGCGGGTTCCCAGCAGATCCCGCATCGCATCCAGTACCGAATCACGCAGCAGGGCGCGCGAAGCCTCGGCGTAGGGCATCCGCTTCACAGGCGCGAGAATAGCTGCTTTTGCGGTACCGCCGGCGCTGATGGCGCTTCTCACGAGCGAGCGATCTCCACCATCTCGAAATCGGATTTCGCCGCCCCGCAATCCGGGCAGCTCCAGTCGTCGGGGATGTCGTCCCAGCGGGTGCCGGGGGCGATGCCGTCCTCGGGCCAGCCCTTGGCCTCGTCGTACTCGAATCCGCATTGGACACACACGAACAGTTTGTAGTCGGTCATTTCGTTACCTCCAGAATTTCGAAGTCGGCCTTTTCGCGCACCGCGCAATCGGGGCAGCACCAGTCGTCGGGTACGTCACTGAAGGGCGTGCCCGAGGGAAAGCCTTCCCGCGGAGCGCCTTTCGCTTCGTCGTAGACGTAGTCGCAACCGGGGCAGCGGTAGGCGGTCATGCCTGGGCCTTTGCGGGAGCCCCGTAGCGGGCCAACAACTTCTCGCGCTTGCGCGGCGCCACGTTGACCTGGGTGATGTCGCCGTCGTAGTGCTCGAGTACCCGATGGTCCATCACCTTGCGCCACAGCGGCGGGAGGTACGTCAGCGAGATCATCGACGCGTACCCGCTGGGTAGGTTCGGCGCACCCGCCATGCTGCGCAGCGTCTGGTAGCGGCGGGTGGGGTTGGCGTGGTGGTCGCTGTGCCGCTGCAGGTGGTAGAGGAACAGGTTGGTCACGACGTGGTCGGAGTTCCAGCTGTGCACCGGCGCGCAGCGCTCGTAGCGGCCGCTCGCGTTCTGCTGCCGCAGCAGCCCGTAGTGCTCGAGGTAGTTGACGGCTTCGAGAAGGCTGAAGCCGAAGACCGCCTGGACGATCACAAACGGGATGAGCGCCGGGCCGAAGACGGCAATCAGCACGCCCCACAACACCACTGACATGAACCAGGCGTTGAGCACGTCGTTGGACAGATACGTCTTCGGGTTCCACGGGCTACTCCCCTGCCGGCGGATCCGCTGAGCTTCCAGCCGGACGGCCGAGCGCAGGCTGCCG
>DASYBR010000211.1:0-14185 GCA_036500645.1 Mycobacterium sp.
CCAGTACAACGCCGGCCGCCACATTCCGCAGGATCAGGCCCGGCGCGGTGACCTGATCTTCTACGGCCCGGGCGGCAGTCAGCACGTCACCATGTACCTGGGCAACGGCCAGATGCTGGAGGCGTCGGGAAGCGCCGCCAAAGTCACGATCAGCCCGGTTCGCAAGCCCGGCATGACGCCGTTCCTGACTAGGATCATCGAGTACTGATCCGCGTGTGGTCGCCCGGCAACCGGCCGGGCGCGAACCACCAGCGTCGACGGAATCCGGCGGGCCTGGAATAGTTGAACGCGGGCACGTCGCTGCCCTTCGCAGTTGTGTCCAAATGGGCTTGTCGGTTGAGCCGAGAGAGGGAAGTAATGACAGCAGCAGGTGGGCCGCCCCCAGGCGCCAGTGGTTACTCAGGCCCGGGTGGGCAATCCGGTTCGCCGGCTCACGAAGCCCCAACGGCTGGTGGCGGCAATGGCCTGGCCGCCGAAGTCCATACCCTGGAACGGGCCATCTTCGAGGTCAAACGGATCATCGTCGGCCAGGACCAGCTCGTGGAGCGGATGCTGGTCGGCCTGCTGTCCAAGGGCCATGTCCTGCTCGAGGGTGTTCCCGGCGTGGCCAAGACGCTGGCCGTGGAGACATTCGCCCGGGTCGTCGGCGGGACGTTCGCGCGCATCCAGTTCACGCCCGACCTGGTGCCCACCGACATCATCGGTACCCGCATCTACCGGCAGGGCAAGGAGGAGTTCGACACCGAGCTCGGCCCGGTGGTAGTCAACTTCCTGCTCGCCGACGAGATCAACCGCGCGCCGGCCAAGGTGCAGTCGGCGCTGCTGGAGGTCATGCAGGAACGCCAGGTTTCCATCGGTGGTAAGCGATTCCCGCTGCCCAACCCGTTCCTGGTGATGGCCACGCAGAACCCGATCGAGCACGAGGGCGTCTACCCGCTGCCCGAAGCCCAGCGGGACCGCTTCCTGTTCAAGATCAACGTCGGCTACCCCTCGCCCGAGGAGGAGCGCGAGATCATTTACCGGATGGGAGTCAAACCTCCGGAGCCCAAGCAGATCCTGAACACCGGCGACCTGCTGCGCCTACAGGACATCGCGGCCAACAACTTCGTCCACCACGCGCTGGTCGACTACGTGGTGCGCGTCGTGACCGCCACCCGCCATCCCGAGCAGCTGGGCATGAACGACGTCAAGGCCTGGATCTCGTTCGGCGCGTCCCCGCGTGCCTCGCTTGGCATCATCGCCGCGTCCCGCTCGCTGGCGCTGGTCCGCGGCCGCGACTATGTGATCCCGCAAGACGTCGTGGATGTCATCCCGGACGTGCTGCGACACCGGTTGGTGCTCACCTACGACGCGCTCGCCGACGAGATCTCGCCGGAGATCGTCATCAACCGGGTGCTGCAGACGGTTGGCCTGCCTCAGGTGAATGCTGTTCCCCAGCAAGGCCATTCGGTTCCCCCGGTGATGCAGGGCGCCGGGGCGGCCGGCGGTCGGTGACCGACGCCGGGTCCGCCGCGGACAAGTCCGCGGCTCATGTTCATCCGCCGTCGATGCAGCGCGGACAGCTCGTCGACCCGAAGCTGTCGGCGGCACTGCGCACGCTCGAGCTCACGGTCAAACGCAAGCTCGACGGTGTGCTCCACGGCGATCATCTGGGACTGATCCCGGGTCCGGGGTCCGAGCCGGGGGAGTCGCGCGAGTATCAGCCCGGCGACGACGTCCGGCGGATGGACTGGGCCGTCACCGCGCGCACCGCGCATCCCCACGTCCGCCAGATGATCGCCGACCGCGAACTGGAGACATGGCTGGTGGTCGACATGTCGGCCAGCCTGGATTTCGGAACCACGGTGTGCGAGAAGCGGGACCTGGCGGTGGCCGCCGCGGCCGCGATCATGTTCCTCAACAGCGGTGGCGGCAACCGGCTCGGCGCGCTGATCGCCAACGGGGAGACGACGACCCGGGTCCCGGCCCGCTCCGGACGCCAGCATGAGCACACCCTGCTGCGCACCATCGCCACCACGCCCCGGGCGCCGGTCGGGGTACGCGGCGACCTGGCGACGGCGATCGACGCGCTGCGCCGGCCGGAACGCCGCCGCGGGATGGCGGTGATCATCAGCGACTTCCTCGGCCCGATCAACTGGATGCGTCCCCTGCGGGCGGTCTCAGCCCGGCACGAGGTGCTGGCCATCGAGGTGATCGACCCCCGCGACGTCGAGCTGCCCGACATCGGCGACGTGGTGCTGCAGGACGCCGAGTCCGGCGTCACTCGCGAGTTCACCATCGACGCACAGCTGCGTGAGGATTTCGCCAAGGCGGCCGCGGCGCACCGCGCCGACGTGTCGCGCACGATCCGCAGTTGCGGCGCCCCGCTACTGACCCTTCGCACCGACCGTGACTGGATCGCCGACATCGTCCGTTTCGTCGAGTCCCGCCGGCGCGGGGCACTGGCGGGGCGGCAGTGACTGGCACGCTTCCAGACCCGAATCCCGGCCCTAATACCAACACGATGCCCTTATGACGCTGCCTTTGCTCGGCCCGATGTCGCTGTCGGGCTTCGAACACGCGTGGTTCTTCCTCTTCCTTCTCCTCGTCGTCGGGTTGGCCGCGCTCTACATCGTCATGCAGGTGGCCAGGCAGCGGCGGATGCTGCGGTTCGCGAACATGGAGCTGCTGGAAAGCGTTGCCCCCAAGCGGCCCTCGCGCTGGCGGCACGTTCCGGCGATCCTGCTGGTGGCGTCGCTGGTGCTGTTCACCATCGCGATGGCGGGACCGACCAACGATGTGCGGATTCCGCGCAACCGCGCGGTGGTGATGCTGGTGATCGACGTGTCGCAGTCGATGCGCGCCACCGATGTGCAACCCACTCGGATGGCCGCCGCGCAGGAGGCCGCAAAGCAGTTCGCCGACGAGCTGACCCCTGGCATCAACCTCGGGCTGATCGCCTATGCGGGGACCGCGACGGTGTTGGTGTCGCCGACGACCAACCGGGACGCCACCAAGGGCGCGCTGGACAAACTGCAGTACGCCGACCGCACCGCCACCGGGGAGGGCATCTTCACCGCGCTGCAGGCAATCGCCACGGTGGGCGCGGTGATCGGTGGCGGCGACACACCGCCGCCGGCGCGCATCGTGCTGTTCTCCGACGGCAAGGAGACGATGCCGACCAACCCGGACAACCCGAAGGGCGCCTTCACCGCCGCCCGCACCGCCAAGGACCAGGGCGTGCCGATCTCCACGATTTCGTTCGGCACCCCGTACGGCTTCGTCGAGATCAACGACCAGCGCCAACCGGTGCCCGTCGACGACGAGACGCTCAGGAAGGTGGCGCAGCTCTCGGGCGGGAACGCCTACAACGCAGCCAGCCTGGCCGAGCTGAAAGCCGTCTACGCGTCGCTGCAGCAGCAGATCGGCTACGAGACCATCAAGGGCGACGCGAGCGTGGGCTGGCTGCGCCTGGGTGCGCTGGTACTGGCGGTCGCCGCGCTGGCGGCGCTGCTCATCAACCGCCGGCTGCCGACCTGATCCCGTCTCGACACGGGAGGGGCAGATGTCATCCCCGCCGCACCGAGGCGATAAGTTGGCCGGGTGACTGACACAGCCACCGAGCTCGCCGCGGGCGGCGGCAAACCCGCATTCGTATCGCGTTCAGTCCTGGTGACAGGCGGAAACCGGGGGATCGGTCTGGCGATCGCGCAGCGGCTGGCCGCCGACGGCCACAAGGTGGCCGTGACGCATCGCGGATCCGGTGCGCCGGAGGGACTGTTCGGCGTCGAGTGCGACGTCACCGACAACGACGCCGTCGATCGCGCCTTCAAAGAGGTCGAGGAGCACCAGGGTGCGGTCGAGGTGCTGGTGTCCAACGCCGGCATCTCCGCGGACGCGTTTCTCATCCGAATGACCGAGGAGAGGTTCGAGAAGGTCATCGACGCCAACCTCACCGGCGCGTTCCGGGTGGCCCAGCGCGCATCGCGCAGCATGCAGAAAAAGCGGTTCGGCCGGATGATCTTCGTGGGCTCGGTCTCCGGCAGCTGGGGGATCGGCAATCAGTCCAACTACGCGGCTTCCAAGGCCGGCCTGATCGGCATGGCCCGCTCGATCTCCAGGGAGCTCTCCAAGGCCGGGGTCACCGCGAACGTGGTTGCCCCCGGGTACATCGACACCGAGATGACCCGCGCGCTGGACGAGCGGATTCAGGCGGGTGCACTGGAATTCATCCCGGCCAAGCGGGTCGGCACCGCCGAGGAGGTCGCCGGGGTGGTCAGCTTCCTGGCGTCCGAGGATGCGAGCTACATCGCCGGCGCGGTCATCCCCGTCGACGGCGGCATGGGCATGGGTCACTGACGAAACCACAAGATTAGGACGGACATGGCAGGACTGCTCGACGGCAAACGGATCCTGGTCACCGGGATCATCACCGACTCCTCGATCGCGTTTCACATCGCCAAGGTGGCCCAGGAAGCGGGGGCGCAGTTGGTGCTGACCGGATTCGACCGGTTGCGGCTGATTCAGCGCATCGCCGATCGGCTGCCGGAAAAGGCCCCGCTGATCGAACTCGACGTGCAGAACGAGGAGCACCTGGCCTCCCTGGCGGACCGGATCAGCGCCGAGATCGGTGAGGGCAACAAGCTCGACGGCGCCGTGCACTCGATCGGCTTCATGCCGCAGACGGGTATGGGCATCAACCCGTTCTTCGAGGCGCCCTACGAAGACGTGTCCAAGGGCATCCACATCTCGGCCTATTCGTACGCCTCACTGGCCAAAGCCGTGCTGCCGATTATGAATTCCGGCGGCTCCATCGTCGGCATGGATTTCGACCCGACTCGGGCGATGCCGGCCTACAACTGGATGACGGTGGCCAAGAGCGCGCTGGAGTCGGTCAACCGGTTCGTGGCGCGCGAGGCGGGCAAGTCCGGGGTGCGTTCGAATCTCGTTGCCGCCGGGCCGATCCGGACGCTCGCGATGAGCGCGATCGTCGGTGGCGCGCTCGGGGAGGAGGCCGGCGCCCAGATGCAGTTGCTCGAGGAGGGCTGGGACCAGCGCGCCCCGATCGGCTGGAACATGAAGGACCCCACTCCGGTCGCCAAGACGGTGTGCGCCCTGCTCTCGGAGTGGCTGCCGGCGACCACCGGGTCCATCATCTACGCCGACGGCGGCGCCAGCAGCCAATTACTTTAGACCGCAATGGAGTTCGATGCGGTTCTGCTGCTGTCCTTCGGCGGACCGGAGGGGCCCGAGCAGGTCCGGCCGTTTCTGGAGAACGTCACCCGGGGCCGCAACGTGCCGCCCGAACGCCTCGATGCCGTCGCCGAGCACTACCTGCATTTCGGCGGGGTCTCGCCGATCAACCGCATCAACCTCGAACTGATCACACAGCTGCAGGCGGAACAGGGCCTGCCCGTCTACTTCGGCAATCGCAATTGGGAGCCCTACGTCGAAGACACCGTCGCGACCATGCGCGACAACGGCATTCGTCGTGCTGCGGTGTTCACCACGTCGGCCTGGAGTGGATACTCCAGTTGCACGCAGTACGTCGAGGACATCGCCAGGGCGCGCCGGGCCACCGGGCCGGACGCGCCCGAGTTGATCAAGTTGCGCACCTATTTCGACCATCCGCTCTTCGTGGAAATGTTCGCCGAGGCCGTCACCACGGCTGCGGCCGGCCTGCCCGCGGAGCTGCGAGGCGGTGCGCGACTGGTGTTCACAGCACATTCGGTCCCGGTGGCCGCCGACGAGCGTTGCGGTCCACGCCTGTACAGCCGCCAAGTCGCTTATGCCACAACGTTGGTCGCCGCCGCCGCCGGATACGCCGACTACGACCTCGCGTGGCAGTCGCGGTCCGGCCCACCACAGGTTCCCTGGCTGGAACCCGATGTCGCCGACCACCTCGCAACGCTGGCCGCCTCCGGCGCACGAGCGGTCATCGTCTGTCCCATCGGGTTCGTCGCGGACCACATCGAGGTGGTATGGGATCTCGACAACGAATTGCGCTCACAGGCCGAGGCGGCGGGAATCGCGTTCGCACGCGCTGCCACGCCCAACGCCGACCGCCGATACGCCCGGCTGGCCGCCGGCTTGATCGACGAACTGCGCGAACACAAGTCGCCCGCGCGGGTCAGTGGTGCCGACCCGGTGTCCGGTTGCCTCGCCAGCGTCGACGGCGCGCCGTGCCGTCCACCGCACTGCGCCGCGCCGGAATGCGGCTAGCGGCGATCGCAAGCGCGGCGGAGCCGGGTGATGCGGGTCGTCGCCATCAAACTAGCGGCGATCGCAAGCGCGGCGGAGCCGGGTGATGCGGGTCGTCGCCATCAAACTCAATCGGCCCAGGCCGAGTGCAAGATCGCGTTGATCGCGGCCATCCGCGCCGATCGCACCACCGCGGTCAGCGGCCGCAACGCATTTTCGGCGATGCGGGCCTCCGAGGATGACCGCGTTCCGAGCGGCTCCAGACCGGCGACGATGGGCGTCGCGAGCCGGTCCGAAGATTCCGACGACCGACTGAGCCCCGCGCTGACCGCGATGATCGCGTCGACGTGCGCGGCGTTCTCCAGCACCCGCAGCGCGCGTGTCGGCGCGTGGTCGGGAATGCGGTGTTGCCGTGCGGTTTCCAGTAGCTGTTCGACGAGTCCGCGCGGGTCCTCAACGTCGGCCGCCGCAGATCCCAGCCCGATGGCGCCGAGCGTGTCGGCGGCCGACCGCACCGCGGACCGCAACGTGTATTCGGCGTCGCCGAGCTCGTAGTGATCGAGCACGGGCGCGCCGGGCAGCGAGTACACCGTCCAAATCAACGCGCCCAACTCCGGCAGGTCGACGTCGTCGTCGACCGGATCGTTGTGATCGTCGTAGAAGACCTCGGGGACCAGCCCGACGGCAGTGGCGGGGTTCTGCGGATTGGCGATGATTACCGCCTCACCGGCGGCCAGCGCGTCGCGCTCGAACTGCGTGCCGGGGGGCAGCCCACGCACGTCGCCGGGTACGGGCAAAATTACGTTGATCGTTCCGGGCAGTCGATCGGGCCCTCCGGGCGGGCACCCCGTCCGGCCGGCCGCGGTGCGCAGCGTCTGCAGCAACGTGACCGTCCCGGCGTCGTGCACATCGGGCCACGGAAGCCCCGTGTGGCCCGCCGCGACCGCATCATACGCTGTTACCGATTGCTTTGGCGCCCAAACGGATAACGCGTCCAGGACGTCGTCAGGCGCGGCCTTTCCCGCGAGCCAGGCATTGGCCCACACGGACAGTGAGACACTGGGACACCACACGATCTCGCAGTGTAGTTGTTTTGTCCCGCAAAGGCTGATCACGCGTATTCTGGCCGCATGCACGCCGCGGTGCTTTGGCTAATATTCGCGCTGGTGCTGGCCGGTTCTGAGGCACTCACCGGCCATTTGTTTTTGGTGATGCTCGGCGGGGGTGCCTTGGCCGCCGCGCTAACAAGTTGGCTGATGGATTGGCCGGTCTGGGCGGACGGGGCGGTGTTCCTGATCGTGTCGGTGGCGCTCTTGACGCTTGCACGGCCGCCACTGCGACGCCGACTGACGCCGGCCGGCGCTCCCCAGCTGGGGATCGAGGCGCTGCGGGGCAAAACCGCTCTGGTGCTCGAACGGGTCGCCCGCGACGAGGGCCAAGTGCGGCTCGACGGCCAGGTCTGGACCGCGCGCCCACTCAACGAAGACGAGATTTACGAGCCCGGAGAGCCGGTCACCGTCATGCAGATCAACGGCGCCACCGCAGTCGTATTCAAGAGCGGTTTGTAGCGCGCGAAGCCGCGAAAGAACTTCAGCGAGAGAGGAATCCCAATGGTTGCTGGTGTGGTGTTGCTGGCCGTTCTGGTGATCTTTGCCGTCGTCGTGGTGGCCAAGTCGGTTGCCCTGATCCCGCAGGCCGAGGCCGCGGTGATCGAACGGCTGGGTCGGTACAGCCGCACCGTCAGCGGTCAGCTGACGCTGTTGGTTCCGTTTGTCGACCGGATTCGCGCCCGGGTGGACCTGCGCGAGCGGGTGGTGTCGTTCCCGCCGCAGCCGGTGATCACCGAGGACAACCTGACCCTCAACATCGACACGGTGGTCTACTTCCAGGTCACCGTTCCGCATGCGGCCGTGTATGAAATCAGCAACTACATCGTCGGCGTCGAGCAGCTGACCACCACCACACTGCGCAACGTCGTCGGCGGCATGACCCTCGAGCAGACGCTGACGTCGCGCGACCAGATCAACGGCCAGCTGCGCGGCGTGCTCGACGAGGCGACCGGCCGCTGGGGCCTGCGCGTCGCCCGGGTCGAGTTGCGCAGCATCGACCCGCCGCCGTCGATTCAGGCCTCGATGGAAAAGCAGATGAAGGCCGACCGCGAGAAGCGGGCGATGATCCTGACGGCCGAGGGCATGCGCGAGGCGGCGATCAAGGAGGCCGAAGGCCAGAAGCAGGCGCAGATCCTGGCTGCCGAGGGCGCCAAGCAAGCCGCGATCCTGGCCGCGGAGGCCGAGCGGCAGTCCCGGATGTTGCGCGCGCAGGGCGACCGCGCCGCCGCGTATCTGCAGGCGCAGGGACAGGCCAAGGCCATCGAAAAGACATTCGCGGCGATCAAGGCGGGCCGGCCCACTCCGGAAATGCTTGCCTACCAGTACCTGCAGACGCTGCCGGAGATGGCGCGCGGCGACGCCAACAAGGTGTGGGTGGTGCCCAGTGACTTCAACGCGGCCCTGCAGGGATTCACGAAACTGCTGGGCGCCCCGGGTGAGGACGGGGTGTTCCGCTTCGAGCCGTCTCCGGTCGAGGACCCGTCCAAGCACGCCGCCGACAGCGACGACGCCGAAGTCGCCGACTGGTTCTCCACCGAGACCGACCCGGCGATTGCGCAAGCGGTTGCCAAGGCCGAAGCGATAGCCCGCCAGCCGGTGGACGGCCGGCCGGGCATCCCGCCGGAGCTGACCCAATAGGATTGTCTGATGGCTGTTTTGACTTCACCGGCGCGAAGCGGAGTTAGTCCAGCCGCAACTCGACCAGCGGCAGGGCGGTGTCGGTTTCGGTGATCGGGACTCCGAGCGTTTTCTCTAGCACCGGCCGGAACCGTTCCCACGCCTTGGGGTGACGGCTTCGGTAAGCGGCCAGGGTCCGGTCAGCCTCGTGCTGGTCGAGGATGCGTGCGCTGGCGGGCCGGGCCGCATGGCTGCCGATGTAGACCCGCACCCTCGGATTGGCCTGGATGTTGCGGAACCATTGGGCTTTTCGTCCGAATCCGGAAGCGACGACATAGGCGTCGCGGGACACGTGGTCGACGACTTCCAGCACGACATAGCGCGGTGCACCCGACTTGCGCCCGATGTGCTCGAGCATCAGGATCCGCGCCCCGAACAATGCACCCCCGCGGGCCCGATAGATCCAGACCGGAGCACGCATGAGATGCCTCGACCGCAGCAGCCGTGCGCCGATGCCGGCGGCAAGCGATGACGATTGCTCTGGTGCCATCGTCGTCGGGCGATCAGCCGACGATGGCCGGCTCGGCGGAGGGCTCGTCGTCGAGATGGTGGCTTGCACGGCGGCGGTGGTGGCGTCGGTACTGGCGAAGCTCGACCGCCAGTCCGGTCAGTCCCAATGCGGCGGTGCATGCCGACACCAGGTACAGCGGCCAGCTGATATGCCCGGCGAGGGCGTCACCGAGGATCACCACGGCGGCGGTCCCGGGAAGCAGTCCGGCGAGCGTGGCCAGCGCATAGGGCAGCACTCGCACCGTCGACGCGCCGGCGGCGTAGTTGAGCACGGAGAACGGCATGGCGGGAATCAACCGCAGCGACAAGACGGCCAACCAGCCGCGGCGCCGCAAGCGCTCGTCGACGGTGTGGATCGATCGGTGGCGAACGAAGCGGTTCAGCCGCCAACCGGCCGCGCGCACCAGCAGCATCGCGATCATCGCGCTCGCCGTGCTGGCGGCCACCGCGATGGCGATGCCCAGCACCGGGCCGAACAACAGCCCCGCCGCCAGGGTGAACGCCGTGCGCGGCACGGGCACCACCGTTACCACGACGTGCGCGATGAGAAACGCCAGCGGGAACCAAGGCCCGAGCGATTGGGCCCAGTCGCGCAGCTGCACCGGCGAGGGCAGCGGAATCCACGAGGCGAGAACCACCAGAACTGTGATGCCGACCACTGTCCACACGATCCGCGACCAAGACACCTGTCGCGCAGCAGCGCGGACGGAAGACCCGAGATCGCGAAGTGTCTGGCTGATCTTGCAGGTGGCGGAAGCCGTCACGCCTCACAAGGTTACGGGTAATCCATGAATAACACGTTCCGCGGGGTCGGCGTTTCACCGAGAGACCCCGTGTGCGGCCGGCACCGGCGGTTTTCAGCGGAGAGGCTCGATCAATTAGCCTCTTTATCAAGTGGTATCCCCAAAGAACGTTCCCAAATGCTGGGAAAAGGGAGCAATCGGTGTCCATTGATGTACCCGAACTTGCGGACCTGGAACAGGTCCGCGGGCGTTGGCGCACTGCGGTCGCCGGCGTGCTGTCCAAGAGCACCAAGAAGGACCCCGAGCAGTTGGGGGACGAGCCGGAGCGGCTCCTGGAGACCCCGACCTATGACGGGATCGCGGTCCGCGCGCTCTACACCGCGCTGGACGAGGTTTCCGAGCCGCCGCTGCCCGGCGAGTGGCCCTACGTGCGCGGCAGCGACGCGTTGCGCGACGTCACGTCGGGCTGGAAGGTCGCCGAGGCGTTCCCGGCCACCCCGGTGCCCGGCGTCGCGGCCGAAGACGTCAATTCCGCGGTGCTCGACGCGCTCGCCAACGGTGCGAGTGCCCTGGTCCTGCGGATAGGGGAGTCGGGCTTGGCGCCCGACCAGCTCGAGGCCGCACTCGACGGCGTGTACCTGAGCATGGCCCCGCTCATCTTCGAGGCCGGCGCCGACTACTCGGCCGCCGCCGATGTGGCACTCGCGCTCGCGGACGGGGTGGAACCCGACCAGCGGGCCACGCTGTCGATCGACCTGGGTGGCGACCCGCTGACCGCGTCGCTGAGCGGGCGGCCTGCCCCGGCGGTCGAGGACGTGGTCGCCGTCGCCAAGCGAGCGGCCGATCACACCGGCGTGCGCGCGATCAGCGTCGACGGACCCGCCTTCCACAATCTGGGTGCCAACGCGACGTGGGAGGTCGCCGCCGCTATCGCCGCCGCGGTGGCGTACCTGCGGGTGCTCACCGAGTCCGGGTTGTCGATTGGCAAGGCGTGCAAGCAGATCAGTTTCCGGCTTGCCGCCGATGACGACCAGTTCATGACGATCGCCAAGATGCGCGCGGCGCGCAACCTGTGGGCGCGGGTCGCCGAGGTGCTCGGCGAGCCGGATTCCGGTGCGGCCGTCATCAACGCGGAGACGTCACTGCCGATGATGACCCAGCGCGACCCCTGGGTGAACATGTTGCGCTGTACGCTGGCCGCCTTCGGCGCCGGCGTCGGCGGCGCCGACTCGCTGCTGGTGTTCCCGTTCGATGTGGCGATCGAGGGCGGATTCCCCGGTGTGGCAACCAGTTTCGCACGCCGCATTGCCCGGAACACGCAGCTGTTGCTGCTCGAGGAGTCGCACGTCGGCCGCGTCCTGGATCCGGCCGGTGGATCGTGGTTCGTAGAAGACCTCACCGCGCAGCTGGCACAGCAGGCGTGGCGGCAGTTCCAGGCCATCGAGTCGCGCGGTGGATTCGTCGAAGCGCGCGACTTCGTCGCCGCGGAGATCGCCGATGTCGCCGCCCGCCGCACCGACGACATCGCCCATCGGCGGACCGCGATCACCGGTGTCAACGAGTTCCCGAACCTCGGCGAACCGTCGCTGCCGCGAAGTGATTCGTCGTATTCCCCGCTCGCCGCGGGCAACCTGGTGCGTTATGCCGCGGAGTTCGAAGCGCTGCGCGACCGGTCGGATGAATACCTGGCGCGCACCGGATCGCGCCCCCGGGCGTTGCTGCTGCCGCTGGGACCGTTGGCCGAGCACAACATTCGCGCGACGTTCGCGGTGAACCTGCTGGCCTCCGGTGGCATCGAGGCGGTCAACCCGGGAACGGTCGACGCCGCCGGTGTCGCGGCGGCCGTGGCCGAGGTTGTGGGGGAGGCGGGGTCGCCGACCGTGGGCATCATCTGCGGCACCGACAAGCGATATCAGGACGAGGCTTCCGGCGTCGTGCAGGCGGCCCGCAATGCCGGCGTTTCGCGGGTCTATCTGGCCGGGCCCGAAAAACCCATAGCGGACGCCGAACACAAGCCCGATGAATACCTGACGGCAAAGATCAACGCCGTCGAAGCCCTGTCGAATCTGCTCACCAGGCTGGGGGTGTAACAACCATGACGACCACCGCACCTGCCGTCGGCAGCTTCGCCGATGTGCCGCTGAACTCCGAACGGACCGCTGCGCCGCCGACCGAAGCCGCGGTCGAAGCGCACGTCGCCGCGGTCGCGGCCGCGCACTGGTACACACCCGACCAGTTGCAGTGGCACACACCGGAAGACATCGAGGTCAAACCCGTCTACATCGCCGCCGACCGGGCCGGCGTTCAGGGCGAGGGATACCCGCTGCACAGCTTCCCCGGCGAACCGCCGTTCGTGCGCGGGCCGTACCCGACGATGTATGTCAACCAGCCGTGGACGATTCGGCAGTACGCCGGATTCTCGACCGCGGCCGAGTCCAACGCGTTCTATCGCCGCAACCTGGCGGCGGGCCAGAAGGGTTTGTCGGTGGCCTTCGACCTGGCCACCCACCGCGGCTACGACTCCGACCATCCGCGCGTCCAGGGTGACGTCGGAATGGCCGGTGTGGCAATCGATTCCATCCTCGACATGCGGCAGCTGTTCGACGGCATCGACCTGTCGACGGTGTCCGTGTCGATGACCATGAACGGCGCGGTGCTGCCCATTCTCGCGCTGTATGTGGTGGCCGCCGAGGAACAGGGTGTGCCGCCGGAGAAGCTGGCCGGCACCATCCAGAACGACATCCTCAAAGAGTTCATGGTGCGCAACACCTACATCTATCCACCCAAGCCGTCGATGCGCATCATCTCCGACATCTTCGCCTACACCAGCGCCAAGATGCCGAAGTTCAACTCCATCTCGATCTCCGGCTACCACATCCAGGAGGCCGGTGCCACAGCGGATTTGGAGCTGGCCTACACGTTGGCCGACGGGGTCGACTACATCAAGGCCGGCCTGGACGCCGACCTGGACATCGACAAGTTCGCCCCCAGGCTCTCCTTTTTCTGGGGCATCGGGATGAACTTCTTCATGGAGGTCGCCAAACTGCGGGCCGGCCGTCTGCTGTGGAGCGAGCTGGTCTCTCAGTTCAATCCGAAGAGCGCCAAATCGCTTTCGCTGCGCACGCATTCGCAGACCTCGGGCTGGTCGCTGACCGCGCAGGACGCCTTCAACAACGTCGCCCGCACCTGCATCGAAGCGATGGCCGCCACGCAGGGGCACACCCAGTCGTTGCACACCAACGCGCTGGACGAGGCTCTGGCGTTGCCCACCGACTTCTCGGCCCGCATCGCACGCAACACCCAGCTGGTATTGCAGCAGGAGTCGGGCACCACACGGCCGATCGACCCGTGGGCGGGCTCCTATTACGTGGAATGGCTGACCCATCAGCTCGCGCAGCGGGCCCGCGCCCACATCGCCGAGGTCACCGAACATGGTGGCATGGCCCAGGCGATCAGCGACGGGATCCCCAAGCTGCGCATCGAGGAGGCGGCCGCACGCACTCAGGCCCGCATCGACTCCGGGATCCAGCCGGTGATCGGGATCAACAAGTACCAGGTCGAAGAGGACCAGGAGGTCGAGGTCCTCAAGGTCGAGAACAGCCGGGTGCGTGCCGAGCAGCTGGCCAAGCTCGAGGACCTGCGGGCGAGCCGCGACAAGTCGGCCGTGGACGCGGCGCTGGCCGAGCTGTCCCGCGCCGCAGCCGCGCACTCCGGCGGAGCCGGCAAGGGGGATCGAGACGGCCTGGGCAACAACCTGCTTGCGTTGGCCATCGACGCGGCCCGCGCCAAGGCCACCGTCGGTGAGATCTCCGACGCGCTGGAGAAGGTGTACGGGCGGCACCAGGCGGAGATCCGTACCATCGCCGGGGTCTACCGCGAGGAAGCTGGAAAGGCCGGAAACATGGCCAAGGCCACCGAACTCGTCGAGAAGTTCGCGGAAGCCGACGGGCGCCGCCCCAGGATCCT
>DASYBR010000212.1:0-14230 GCA_036500645.1 Mycobacterium sp.
GCGGCACCGCGTCGAAACAAGCCGAGAAGAAGGAGTCGCCGGCGGCACGCATCAAGTTCCAACCGGCCCTAAACACCCCAGCGGCCGACAACGTGGTGCCGATCGCCCCGATCAGCGTCGAAGTCAGCGACGGCTGGTTCCAGCACGTCACGCTGACCAATTCGTCGGGCAAGCCCGTTGCGGGCACGTTCAACCAGGACCGCACCGTCTACACGACCACCGAGCCGCTGGGCTACGAGACCACCTATACCTGGAGCGGCTCGGCCGTCGGGCACGACGGCAAGGCGATCCCGGTCGCGGGCAAGTTCAGCACGGTTGCTCCCACCAAGAAGATCGACGGTGGATTCCAGCTCGCCGACGGCCAGACCGTCGGCGTGGCGGCGCCGATCATCATCCAGTTCGACGCGCCGATCAGCGACAAGGCCGCCGTTGAGAAGGCCATCTCGGTCACCACCGAGCCGCCGGTCGAGGGCAGTTGGGCCTGGCTGCCCGACGAAGCGAAGGGCGCCCGGATCCACTACCGCTCCCGCGAGTACTACCCGGCCGGCGCCACCGTCAATGTCGACGCCAAGCTGTACGGGCTGCCGTTCGGCGATGGCGCCTACGGCGCCCAGGACATGTCGCTGAAGATCCAGATCGGCCGGCGGCAGGTCGTCAAAGCCGAGGTCACCTCGCACCGCATCCAGGTCGTCACCGACGCCGGCGTCATCATGGACTTCGCGTGCAGCTACGGCGAGGCCGACAAGGCGCGTAACGTCACCCGCAACGGCATTCACGTGGTCACCGAGAAATACTCCGACTTCTACATGTCCAACCCCGCCGCCGGCTACAGCAACGCCCACGAACGCTGGGCGGTGCGGATCTCCAACAATGGCGAGTTCATCCACGCCAACCCGTCGAGCGCGGGCGCGCAGGGCAACACCAACGTCACCAATGGCTGCATCAACCTGTCGACGGGCGATGCCGAGGAGTACTACCGCACGGCGATCTACGGCGACCCCGTCGAGGTGACCGGCAGCACGATCCAGCTGTCCTACTCCGACGGCGACATCTGGGACTGGGCCGTGGACTGGGACACCTGGGTCGCGATGTCGGCGCTACCGCCCCCGACGGCGCACGCGCCCGGGTCGCAGATCCCCGTCACGGCACCGGTCACGCCGTCGGATGCGCCCACGCTCTCGGGCACCCCGACGACCACGACCTCTGCCGGGACCACATCTACGACGCCCACTACCTCGTCGTCTAACCCTGGCGGTTAAATCTGCTGGTCGTCGCCTGATCGCGGGGCTTCATGACGATCAGGTCCAGGTCGACGTGGGACGGCCGCGAGGCCACGAACCCGATCACCTCGGCGACATCTGCCGCCACCAGCGGCGTGATCCCGGTGTAAACGGAATCGGCGCGTTGGTTGTCGCCGTCGAAGCGGACCAGCGAGAACTCGGTCTCGACCGCGCCCGGGGCGATCTCGGTGAGCCGCACCGGCTTACCGAGCAGCTCGCCGCGCAGCGTGCGGTGTAGCGCCCCCTGCGCGTGTTTGGCCGCCGTGTACCCCGCGCCCCCGTCGTAAACCTCAAGTGCGGCAACGGAAGTCACCGTGACGATGAGGCCGTCGCCGGATTCGATCAGCTTGGGCAGCAGCGCGCGGGTGACCCGCAGCGTGCCCAGCACGTTGGTCTCCCACATCCAGCGCCAGTGCTCGAGGTCCGCATCGGCCACCGATGCGAGCCCCCGCGCGCCACCGGCGTTGTTGACCAACACGTCGACGCGGCTCAGTTTGCCGGCGAGGTTCGCAACCGCCGTGTCGTCTGTGACATCGGCCACAACCGAGGTTCCGCCGATCTCGTCGGCCAGGGCCTTGATCCGCTCCGCCCGGCGCGCCACCGCGACCACATGGAACCCTTGCGCAGCAAGGATCCGCGCCGTCGCCTCGCCGATTCCGGAGCTGGCGCCGGTGACGACCGCCACTCGCTCATTCCTGATAGATCCAACCATCGAGACAACCTTAATAAACGTGGTAAATTTTTCGACGTGCTCCACAGCGCCCTGTTCAACACCACAACCACCGCGTGTCTTTGCGCGGCGGGTGCGTGTTGTTGCCGCGCACTTTGCCGCTCCTGACCCCAATTCAGGACTGGCCGTAGACCGGCCCGTAAAACTCGGACAAAGGACGCTCGTGCGCTCGAATACCCTCACACACCTTTCGCCCAACCGCCTACCCGGGCACACGGGCCACCGTCCGGTTCGCCGTCAGATCGTGGCGCCGGCCCTGCACATCCCCGACTCGGCGGCGGCATCCGTCTTCCGCGCCGTGCGGCTACGCGGCCCCGTCGGCCGTGACGTCATCGCCGGGGTCACATCGCTGAGCATCGCGACGGTCAACCGTCAGGTGATCGCGCTGCTCGAAGCCGGCCTGCTCCGCGAGCGCGCCGACCTGGCCGTCGCCGGGGCGATCGGCCGCCCGCGCGTACCGGTCGAGGTCAACCACGAACCGTTCGTGACGCTGGGCATCCACATCGGCGCCCGAACCACCAGTATCGTGGCCACCGACCTGTTCGGCCGCACGCTCGACACGGTCGAGACGCCGACGCCGCTCAGCCCGGCCGGGCCCGCGCTGGCGTCGCTGGCCGACAGCGCCAGCCGATACCTGAGGCGTTGGCATCGGCGCCGCCCACTGTGGGTCGGAGTCGCGATCGGTGGCACGGTCGACAGCTCAACCGGCAATGTCGACCACCCACGGCTGGGCTGGCGGCAGGCGCCGGTCGGGAACGTGCTGGCCGATTCGCTGGGCCTGCCGGTGTCGGTGGCCTCACACGTGGACGCCATGGCCGGCGCCGAGTTGTTGCTCGGCATGCGGCGATTTTTGCCCAGCTCGCCGACCAGCCTCTACGTCTACGCCCGCGAGACCGTCGGCTACGCGCTGGTGATCGGCGGGCGGGTGCACTGCCCGGCCAGCGGCCCCGGCACGATTGCGCCCCTGCCCGCCTACTCCGAGTTGCTCGGCGGCACCGGACAATTGGAATCCACGGTCAGCGACGAAGCGGTGGTGGCCGCGGCCCGCAGGCTTCGCGTCCTGCCGTTTGCGCCCACCGGCCAGGCCAAGGCGTCGGCGGCCGGCACCACTGACCTGCTGCGGGTGGCGCGAGCCGGCAACCAGCAGGCCAAGGACCTGCTCGCCGAACGCGGGCGCGTCCTCGGTGAGGCGGTGGCGCTGCTGCGCGACATGCTCAACCCCGACGAGCTAGTGGTCGGCGGCCAGGCTTTCACCGAGTACCCCGAGGCGATGGAACACGTGGAGGCGGCGTTCACCGCACGCTCCGTGCTGGCGCCGCGCGATATTCGCGTGACCGTGTTCGGCAACCGGGTGCAGGAGGCCGGCGCCGGGACGGTGTCGCTGGGCGGCTTGTATGCCGACCCGTTGGGCGCGATGCGGCGAGCCGGTGCGCTGGATGCTCGGCTGCATGACGTCGAAAGCGATGAGTCTTCCGCTTAGCGGAACCCCGGTGTCCTGCCGCTTGGGCCGGTTGACGGACCGTCCTGTAAAGATGACAGAGTGCGGCACAATGATTTTTCCCGGGAAGCATCCTGGGATGTTTTCCGGCTGAATCAGCCCCGCCGGGTCGCAGTGTTGGCGGTGCACACCTCACCGTTGGCTCAACCCGGCACCGGCGACGCGGGCGGCATGAACGTCTACGTGCTGCAAACCGCGCTGCACCTGGCGCGGCGCGGCATCGAGGTGGAGATCTTCACCCGGGCCACCGCGTCCGCCGATCCGCCGTCGGAGCGGGTGGCGCCCGGCGTGCTGGTGCGCAACGTGGTGGCGGGGCCGTTCGAGGGTCTGGACAAGTACGACCTGCCCACTCAGCTGTGTGCGTTCGCGGCTGGGGTGCTGCGCGCCGAGGCGTCGCACGAACCCGGCTACTACGACATCGTGCACTCGCACTACTGGTTGTCCGGGCAGGTCGGCTGGCTGGCCCGCGACCGCTGGGCGGTGCCGCTGGTCCACACCGCCCACACGCTGGCCGCGGTCAAGAACGCCGCCCTGGCGGAGGGCGACGCGCCCGAGCCGCCGCTGCGCACGGTGGGGGAACAGCAGGTCGTCGACGAGGCGGACCGGCTGATCGTCAACACCGATGACGAAGCCGCGCAACTGATTTCGATCCACCACGCCGATCCCGCGCGGATCGATGTGGTTCATCCGGGCGTCGACCTCGAGGTGTTCCGCCCGGGTGATCGTCGCGCGGCCCGCGCCGCGCTCGGGCTTCCGCTCGACGGCGACCTGGTGGCGTTCGTGGGGCGGATTCAGCCGCTGAAGGCGCCCGACATCGTGCTGCGCGCCGCGGCGAAACTACCCGGAGTCCGCATCGTCGTGGCCGGCGGGCCGTCGGGTAGCGGTCTATCCTCGCCGGACGGATTGGCCCGCCTGGCCGACGAACTCGGCATCGGCGACCGGGTGACGTTCCTGCCCCCGCAGTCCCGCGCGAATCTGGCCACGCTGTTCCAGGCCGCCAGCCTGGTCGCGGTGCCGAGCTATTCGGAGTCGTTCGGCTTGGTGGCCGTCGAGGCCCAGGCGTGTGGCACGCCGGTGGTGGCGGCCGCGGTCGGCGGACTGCCGGTCGCCGTACGTGACGGCGTCACGGGCACGTTGGTGGCCGGGCACGACGTCGACCAGTGGGCGGACGCCCTCGACGGGATGCTGCGGCTGCCCGCGCCCCGCGCTGACGCGATGGGCCGCGCGGCCGCCGCACACGCGGCCACGTTCTCCTGGGAGAACACCACGGACGCGCTGCTGGCCAGCTATCGGCGCGCGATCAGGGAGTACACCGCCGAGCGCCGGCGGGTGGGCGCATGACGGCCGGCGCCGGCGATGATGCAGTGGGGGCACCCCCAGCCGCGTAGCGGCGAGGGGACGAAGCGATGAGGAGGAGCGGCGCTCATGAGTGTGACTGTCGAGCAGGTGATCGAGGATGCTCTGCAGTCCAGTGGGCTGACTTACTCGAAACATCCTGGGGCACATGGCGGGCTGTCCGGGTTGGTGGTGGAACTGCCCGGCGAGCGCAAGCTCAAGACCAACACCATTTTGACTGTGGGCGAGCATTCGGTGCGCATCGAGGCCTTCGTGTGTCGCAAGCCCGACGAGAACCACGAGGGCGTGTACCGCTTCCTGCTTAAGCGCAATCGGCGCCTCTACGGTGTCGCCTACACGCTCGACAACGTCGGCGACATTTACCTGGTGGGCCGGATGTCACTCGCTTCGGTCGACGCCGACGAGCTGGACCGAGTGCTGGGGCAGGTGCTGGAAGCGGTGGATTCGGACTTTAATACGTTGCTGGAGTTGGGTTTTCGCTCGTCGATCCAAAAGGAGTGGGAGTGGCGGGTTTCTCGCGGTGAGTCGTTGAAGAACCTGGAGGCGTTCGCGCATCTCATTGACGACGGCGACGACGAATAGCTGCGTGAGAGACTAAAGGCCATGGGACACACTGCGACGTTGGTGCTGCTGCGCCACGGCGAAAGCGACTGGAATGCCCTCAACCTGTTCACCGGATGGGTGGACGTCGGGCTGACCGACAAGGGCCGGGACGAGGCGGTACGAAGCGGCGAGCTGTTGGTCGAACACGACCTGCTGCCCGACGTCCTCTACACGTCGCTGCTGCGCCGGGCGATCACCACCGCCGACCTGGCACTGGATGCCGCTGACCGGCTGTGGATTCCGGTGCGCCGCAGCTGGCGGCTCAACGAACGTCACTACGGGGCGCTGCAGGGTCTCGACAAGGCCGAGACCAAAGAACGCTACGGCGACGAGCAGTTCATGGCCTGGCGACGCAGCTACGACACCCCGCCACCGCCGATCGAGAAGGGCAGCAAGTACAGCCAGGACACCGATCCGCGGTACGCCAACATCAACGGCGGCCCGCTGACCGAGTGCCTCGCCGACGTGGTAGTCCGCTTCCTGCCGTATTTCACCGATGTCGTCGTCCCGGATCTGCGCAGCGGCAAGACGGTGTTGATGGTCGCGCACGGCAATTCACTGCGGGCTTTGGTCAAATACCTCGACCAGATGTCCGACGAGGACATCGTCTCGCTGAACATTCCGACCGGCATTCCGTTGCGCTACGACTTGGACGCGGATCTGCGACCGGTAGTACCGGGCGGCACCTATCTCGACCCGCAAGCGGCCGCCGCGGGTGCCGCAGCGGTTGCCAGCCAGGGACGCAGATGAAGTTGAAGTTCGGGCTATTGGGTGTCTAATAGGCCTGTTGATCAAACATCGCGTGAACGAGGGCGGAACACCTGTAGGGCAGGATGTGACTTGTCCGATTTTGGCCTCGCTCCGCTAGGGCAGCGTTAAGGAAGATTTGTAGGATTTTCTATGTGACTGTGTTCTCGGCCCTGTTGCTGGCCGGGGTCTTGTCCGTCTTTGGGCTGGCCGTCGGCGTGGCGGTCGGGGCCCGTCTGTCCGCCCGGTCCGCGCAGCGCCGCCAGCGCGTGAGCGCTGAATGGACCGGAATCACCGTTGCGCAGATGCTGCAACGCATCGTCGCGCTGATGCCGCTGGCCACCGCGGTGGTCGATTCCCATCGCGACGTCGTGTACCTCAACGACCGCGCCAAGGAGCTGGGGCTGGTCCGCGACCGCCAGCTCGACGACCAGGCCTGGGAGGCGGCGCAGCAGGCGCTCGGCGGCCTCGACGTCGAATTCGACCTGCGGCCGGCCAAACGCGCGGGGGGCCGGTCGGGGCTGTCGGTGCACGGGCAGGCCCGGCTGCTGAGCGAGGAGGACCGCCGGTTCGCGGTGGTCTTCGCCCACGACCAGTCCGACTACGCGCGCATGGAGGCCACCAGGCGCGATTTCGTGGCCAACGTCAGCCACGAACTCAAGACGCCGGTCGGTGCCATGGCACTGCTCGCCGAGGCCCTGCTGGCCTCGGCCGACGATTCCGAAACCGTCCGCCGGTTCGCCGAAAAGGTGCTCGTCGAAGCCAACCGGCTGGGGGACATGGTCGCCGAGCTGATCGAGCTGTCGCGGCTCCAGGGTGCCGAGCGGTTGCCCAATGTGACCGATGTCGAAGTAGATATCGTTGTCTCCGAAGCGATTTCGCGCCACAAGGTGGCCGCCGACAACGCCGATATCGAGGTCCGCACCGATACTCCCAGCGGTCTGCGCGTGCTGGGTGACGAGACGCTGCTGGTCACCGCTTTGGCCAATCTGGTCTCCAACGCGATCGCTTATTCGCCGCCGGGTTCGCCGGTGTCGATCAGCCGTCGCCGGCGCGGTGACAACATCGAAATCGCCGTCACCGACCGCGGCATCGGGATCGCCCTGGAAGACCAGGAGCGGGTCTTCGAGCGATTTTTCCGAGGGGACAAGGCGCGTTCGCGCGCCACCGGGGGTAGCGGGCTGGGCCTGGCCATCGTCAAGCACGTCGCGGCCAACCACAACGGCAGCATCGGCGTGTGGAGCAAGCCCGGAACCGGATCGACGTTCACGCTGTCAATCCCGGCGGCGATGCCGCCTTATCAAAGTGGCGATGAGCAATCCGAGCACCCCCAGGGCCGTGAGGTGCGGCCCAACCGCTCACAACGAGAGGAAGAACTAAGCCGATGACCAGTGTGCTGATCGTGGAGGACGAGGAGTCGCTGGCCGATCCTCTGGCCTTCCTGCTCCGCAAGGAAGGCTTTGAGGCCACGGTAGTGACCGATGGGTCGGCCGCGCTTGCCGAGTTCGATCGTGGCGGTGCGGACATCGTGCTGCTCGATTTGATGCTGCCGGGGATGTCCGGCACGGACGTGTGCAAGCAGCTGCGTTCCCGTTCCAGCGTGCCGGTGATCATGGTGACCGCTCGGGACAGCGAGATCGACAAGGTCGTCGGGCTCGAGCTCGGCGCGGATGACTATGTGACCAAGCCTTATTCGGCGCGTGAGTTGATCGCCCGGATCCGGGCGGTGCTCCGCCGTGGCGGTGACGACGACTCCGAGATCAGCGATGGCGTGCTCGAATCCGGACCGGTGCGGATGGATGTCGAGCGGCACGTCGTCTCGGTCAACGGTGACACAATCACGTTGCCGCTCAAGGAGTTTGACTTGCTCGAGTACCTGATGCGCAACAGCGGTCGGGTGCTGACCCGCGGGCAGTTGATCGATCGGGTGTGGGGCGCCGACTACGTCGGTGACACCAAGACGCTCGACGTTCACGTCAAGCGTCTGCGGTCCAAGATCGAGGCCGACCCGGCCAACCCGGTGCACCTGGTGACGGTGCGCGGTCTGGGTTACAAGCTCGAGGGCTAGCCCGGCGGATCGGTTGGCGGGCTGTCGGTATCCAAGACGGTCCTGTCATTGTCGTTGGTGCTCTCCTCGTCGCCGGGGAACGGCTCGCCCGGCCGACGATCCCGGTCACCGCAGTCCAGGCGCCGTTGTCGGAGCGCTTGACCAGCAACAGTTTTCGGTCGTGGATCGTGACGGCCGTAACGCCGGCCAACCACAGCGGTGCGTTGCCTACAGTGCGACGAAGCTCAACGATGAAGTCGGGGATCGGCACTCATCGCTCTTAACACAAAATGACGGGCTACTCGGCGATGCGAGTCGCCGGATGCACCGCGATGAGGCCTAACTTGCTGCGCCGCTTGCACATTGCGGCCAGTTCCGCATAGGCCTTGGCGCCCAGCAGCTCGGTGAGTTCATCGGCCATGCTTTCCCACACCTGCTTGGCGCCGACATGGGCGCCCGGGTCGCCGGTGCAATACCAGTGCAGGTCCGCGCCGCCGGAGCCCCAGCCGCGGCGATCGTATTCGGTGAGGGTGGTTTTCAGGATCTCGGTGCCGTCGGGGCGCGTCACCCACTCCTGACTGCGCCGCAGCGGCAACTGCCAGCAGACGTCGGGTTTCATCGTCAGCGGCGGCACCCCCAGCTTGAGGGCCTTGCTGTGCAGTGCGCATCCGGTGCCCCCGGGAAAGCCCGGCCGGTTCAGGAAAATGCAGGCGTCCTTGTGTTTGCGGGTGCGGTATTGCGGTTGTCCGTCGTGCTCGTCGAGTTCCAGGTACCCCTTGCGGCCCAAACCCTTTTCACGGAACTGCCAGTCGTCGTCGGTCAGCTGCTTGACGGCATCGTCCAGCCGGGCGCGGTCGTCTTCGTCGGACAGGAACGCCCCGTGCGAGCAGCAGCCGTCATCGGGTCGGCCCTCCACCGTGCCGTGGCAGGCCGGTGTGCCGAATACGCACGTCCAGCGCGACAGCAGCCAGGTGAGGTCGGCCGCGATCAGGTGCTCGGGATTGTCCGGGTCGTAGAACTCCACCCACTCACGGGCGAAGTCCAGTTCGACTTCGCGCGCCGACTCCGGGTGTGAATTCGTCACATATCCACGTTAGACGACGATTCCGGCACTCTGACCTCCTGACACTCGGGTCGCAACGTCACCCGCGTTGTCGCAACGACTAGGTTGTTCTCGTGCGATTGGGTGTACTCGACGTGGGTAGCAACACTGTCCATCTGCTGGTGGTCGATGCCCACCGCGGCGGGCACCCGACACCGATGAGTTCGACGAAGGCGACACTGCGACTGGCCGAGTCGATCGACAACTCGGGCAAGCTCACCAAGCGCGGTGCGGAGAAGCTGATTTCGACGATCGACGAGTTCGCCAAGATCGCGGACAGCTCGGGCTGTGCCGAGCTGATGGCATTCGCCACATCCGCGCTGCGCGACGCCGAGAACTCCGACGACGTGCTGGCGCGGGTGCGCAAGGAGACCGGGGTGGAGTTGCAGGTGCTCGGCGGGGTCGACGAATCGAGGCTGACCTTCCTGGCGGTCCGTCGCTGGTACGGGTGGAGTGCGGGGCGAATCATCAACCTCGACATCGGTGGCGGCTCGTTGGAGATGTCCAGCGGTGTGGACGAGGAGCCCGAGGTGGCCCTGTCCCTGCCGCTGGGCGCCGGGCGGCTGACCCGCGAATGGCTGCCCGACGACCCGCCCGGCCGGCGCCGGGTGGCCATGCTGCGGGACTGGTTGGACGCCGAGCTGGCCGAGGCCAGCGTGACCGTGCTCGAAACGGGTAATCCCGACCTGGCGGTGGCGACCTCCAAGACGTTTCGCTCGCTGGCGCGGCTCACCGGAGCGGCGCCGTCGGCGGCCGGACCGCGGGTCAAGAGGACGCTCACAGCAAACGGCCTCAGGCAACTCATATCTTTCATCTCTAGGATGACGACCGCTGACCGGGCAGAACTGGAAGGAGTCAGCGCCGAGCGGGCGCCGCAGATCGTGGCCGGCGCCCTGGTGGCGGAGGCAAGCATGCGAGCACTGTCGATTGAATCCGTGGATATCTGCCCGTGGGCATTACGGGAAGGTCTCATCTTGCGCAAACTCGACAGTGAAGCCGATGGAACGGCCCTCATGCAGGCTCCCGTGCGCGATGCTGTAGGCCAGGTAGTTGATCGGAACAGCAACCGATCGAGAGGCGACAAACCATGACCGGATCAGACTTCGAGGCCGAGAGCCCGGGCACTCGGCCGATCTCGGTGGCCGAGCTGCTGGCTAAGAACGGGACCATCGGCGCCCCCGCGGTCACCCGGCGCCGTCGTCGGCGGCGCGGCGACAGCGATTCGGTGACGGTCGCCGAGCTGACTGGTGAGATCCCGATCATTCGTGACGACGACGAAGAAGCGGCCGAACACGCCGCCAACGGAACCGCCGAGGTCGCCGAACCGCCCCGGCCGCCGCTTCCCGAGGCCACTGCCGTGGCCCCTGAGAGACAGACCCAGGTCACCAAGGACCAGTCCAAGACCTCCTACTGGTCGGAGCCCGAACCGCGCTGGCCCAAGTCACCGTCGCAGCCCACGCGTGCGCCGGGGCCAGAGCGCAGCGAATACCCGCGGCCCCTGCGCCAGGGCGACGTCGCCGAGAAGCCCGAACGGGCCGGCCGGCCCGGGAAGAAATCCGGCGCCGAGGACATGAGTTTCGACCCCATGGACCATTACGCCGACCTTCCGGTCGACGTCATGGACTCCGAGGTGCGAGAAGCCGAACCCGCCTTGCAGGATTCCGCCTATGTGCGCTCCTTCCTGGGCGAGGAGGACGACGACGAGGACGCAGGGCCGGGCCGGGCGGACGCAGGATCGTTGACCGCCGGCGCTCGCGACGAACTCGACGAAGAGCACGCAGCGGGCGACCGTGCCGACGCCCACACCCAGCCGGGCAGGTTCGCCGCTCTGTGGCGCGGCACCGTGGTCGTGTTCCAGTCGATCCTGGCCGTCGCGTTCGGCGCCGGGCTGTTCGTGGCGTTCGACCAGTTGTGGCGCTGGAACAGCATCGTGGCCCTGGTGCTTTCGGTGCTCGTCATCCTGGGCCTGGTGGTTGGGGTCCGCGTGGTTCGCAAAACCGAGGACATCGCCAGCACGTTGATCGCGGTCGCGGTGGGTGCGCTGATCACCCTGGGTCCCCTGGCGCTGTCGTTGCAGTCGGGCTAGCGGCACTTACAGACAGTGCGCCCAGCCATCAAAGTCGGACTTTCCACGGCTTCGGTCTATCCATTGCGGGCCGAGGCCGCATTCGAGTACGCGGCCCGGCTCGGCTACGACGGGGTCGAGCTGATGGTGTGGGCCGAGTCGGTCAGCCAGGACATCGACGCCGTCCAGAAACTGTCGACGCGTTATCGGGTACCGGTGCTGTCCGTGCACGCGCCGTGCCTGCTGATCTCGCAGCGGGTGTGGGGCGCTAACCCGATCCCCAAACTCGACCGCAGCGTGCAGGCCGCCGAACAGCTGGGCGCCCAGACCGTTGTCGTGCATCCGCCGTTTCGCTGGCAGCGGCGCTATGCGGAGGGGTTCACCGAACAGGTCGCGGAGCTGGAAGCGTCGAGCGACGTGATGATCGCGGTGGAAAACATGTTCCCGTTCCGGGCAGACCGGTTCTTCGGGCCCGGCCAGTCGTTGGAACGCATGCGCCGGCGGGGCGGTGGCCCCGGACCGGCGATTTCGGCGTTCTCGCCGTCGTACGACCCCCTCGACGGCAACCACGCCCACTACACGCTGGACCTGTCCCACACCGCGACCGCCGGCACCGACTCGCTGGACATGGCGGAGCGGATGGGGGCGGGGCTGGTCCATCTGCACCTGTGCGACGGCAGCGGTCTGCCCGCCGACGAGCACCTGGTGCCCGGCCGCGGCACACAGCCCACGTCCGAGGTGTGCCAGCTGCTGGCCGGCAGCCATTTCGCCGGTCACGTCATCCTGGAGGTGTCCACGTCGAGCGCGCGTTCGGCCAACGAGCGTGAAAGCATGCTGACCGAGTCGTTGCAGTTCGCTCGCACGCATCTGCTGCGCTGACAACCCGGGAGACCTTAAAAGAGCATGGATGACGCGTTATTCACCACCGCGATGACGTTGCGGGAGGTTGGCTCAGGCGTATTTGAAGGCGAGCTGAACAAGCACTGGACCATCGGGCCCAAGGTGCACGGCGGCGCGATGCTGGCGCTGTGCGCCAACGCCGCCCGCACCGCGTGCGGCCAGACGGACATGGAGCCGGTCGCCGTATCGGCGAGCTTCCTGTGGGCGCCGGATCCCGGCGAGATGCGGTTGGTGACGTCGATCCGCAAGCGCGGCCGGCGGATCAGCGTCGTCGACGTCGAGCTCATGCAGGGGGACCGCACCGCGGTGCACGCGGTGGTCAATCTGGGCGAGCCGGAACACTTTCCCCCGGACGGCCACGCGGCACCGCTGCTGTCCGCGAACCCGGTCGTGGAACTGATGGCGCCCGAGCCGCCCGACGACATCGAGCCGATCGGGCCCGGCCACCCGTTGGCCGGCCTGGTGCACCTGGGCGAGGGCTGCGACGTCCGGCCGGTGCTGTCGTCGATGACACCCAGCGTTGACGGGCGCCCGCCGGTGATCCAGATGTGGGCGCGCCCCCGAGACGTGGCACCCGACGCGTTGTTCGCCCTCATGTGCGGGGATTTGTCGGCGCCGGTGACCTTCGCCGTGGAACGCACCGGCTGGGCCCCCACGATCCAGCTCACCGCCTTCCTGCGCGGTCTCCCGGCCGACGGCTGGCTGCGCATCATCGCCACCTGTGTGGAGATCGGGCACGACTGGTTCGACGAGGACCACATCGTGGTCGACAGCCTGGGCCGCCTGGTCGTGCAGGCCCGCCAGCTGGCGCTGGTCCCTGCCGCTGCGGGATAGCCGGTGTCTGCGATGCTGTCCGGCATGGCAAGAATCGCGATCATCGGTGGCGGCAGCATCGGGGAGGCACTGCTGTCCGGTCTGCTGCGCGCGGGCCGGCAGGAGAAAGACCTGGCGGTAGTCGAGCGGATCCCCGCGCGCGCCAAGTATCTGGCCGACACCTATTCGGTGCGGGTCACCTCGGTGGCCGACGCGGTGGAAAACGCGACATTCGTGGTTGTCGCCGTGAAGCCCGCCGATGTCGAGGCCGTGATGGGGGAGCTGGCGCGCGTGGCGGGCAGTGCCGAGAGCGACACCGACGAGCAGGTGTTCGTGACGGTCGCGGCGGGAATCACGATCACCTACTTCGAGTCCAAACTCCCGGCCGGAACGCCGGTGGTGCGGGCGATGCCGAACGCGGCGGCGCTGGTCGGCGCCGGGGTTACCGCGTTGGCCAAGGGCCGGTTCGTCAGCGCGCCGCAGCTGGAGGGGGTGTCGGCCCTGTTCGACTCGGTCGGTGCGGTGCTGACCGTCCCGGAGACGCAAATGGACGCCGTGACGGCGGTGTCGGGTTCAGGCCCGGCGTATTTCTTCTTGATGGTCGAGGCATTGGTCGACGCGGGCGTGGCGGCGGGTCTGAGCCGCCAGGTGGCCGCCAACCTGACCGCGCAGACGATGGCCGGGGCCGCGGCGATGCTGCTGGAACGGATGGATTCGGAGCAGTCCGCGGGCCGGGGCGATCCGGCGGGGATGCGGGTGGATGCCACCGCGACGCAGCTGCGGGCAACGATCACCTCGCCGGGCGGTACCACCGCCGCTGCACTGCGGGAACTCGAACGAGGCGGGCTGCGGGCGGCCGTCGACGCGGCCGTTCAGGCCGCCAAAACGCGCTCTGAGCAGCTAAGAATTACATCGGAATAATTCGAGTTTTTTGAATTGGTTGCCCCCCACCAGTACCAATAACCCCATTAGTCCCGCTATTCTCCTCTTGTAAGCACGTGTTGGTGCCAGCGGAGGGGAAGCCGCTGGCATGCGCGTGCCTGACACGATTGGGTTGCGATGACGTCTACGAACGGGCCATCAGCGCGA
>DASYBR010000213.1:0-19043 GCA_036500645.1 Mycobacterium sp.
TCGGTGCCGTCCGGCTTGTCGCCGGATGACAATTTGCCGGTGGGTCTGCAGATTATGGCGCCGGCGTTGGCCGACGACCGCCTCTACCGAGTGGGGGCGGCTTATGAAGCCGGTCGGGGGCCGCTGCCGACGGCTATCTGAGATCCGCGTCTGCCTGGGGTTGCTATCAGGAGGCAAGATAGTGCTATGCGGATCGGGATTCTGACTGGAGGCGGCGACTGTCCTGGGCTTAACGCCGTTATCCGGGCGGTGGTGCGCACCTGCCACGGCCGATACGGCTCGTCGGTGGTCGGATTCGAGAACGGTTTTCGCGGATTGCTGGAGAACCGGCGCGTTCAGTTGTACAACGACGACCGCAACGACCGGCTGCTGGCCAAGGGCGGAACCATGCTCGGCACCGCCCGGGTGCACCCCGACAAGCTGCGGGCCGGGCTGGACCAGATCAAACAGACCCTCGACGACAACGGCATCGACGTCCTGATCCCCATCGGTGGCGAGGGCACGCTGACGGCCGCGCACTGGCTTTCGGAGGAAAACGTTCCCGTGGTCGGTGTGCCGAAGACCATCGACAACGACATCGATTGCACCGACGTGACTTTCGGTCACGACACCGCGCTGACCGTCGCCACCGACGCCATCGACCGGCTGCACAGTACCGCCGAGTCCCATCAGCGGGTGATGCTGGTGGAGGTGATGGGCAGGCACGCCGGCTGGATCGCGTTGAACGCCGGCCTGGCCTCCGGCGCGCACATGACACTGATCCCCGAGCAGCCCTTCGACATCGAAGAGGTGTGCCGCCTCGTCAAAAGGCGCTTCCAGCGCGGTGACTCGCACTTCATCTGCGTGGTCGCCGAGGGCGCCAAGCCGATCCCGGGCTCAATCTCGTTGCGCGAAGGCGGGCTCGACGAATTCGGGCACGAGCGTTTCACGGGGGTCGCGCAGCAGCTGGGCATCGCGGTGGAAAAGCGGATCAATAAAGAGGTCCGCGTGACCGTGTTGGGCCACGTTCAGCGCGGCGGCACGCCGACCGCCTACGACCGCGTGCTGGCCACTCGGTTCGGCATCAACGCCGCCGACGCCGCACACGCGGGGGAGTACGGCCAGATGGTGTCCCTACGGGGCCAGGACATCGGCAGGGTGCCGCTGGCCGATGCCGTTCGCCAACTGAAGCTGGTACCCGAAAGCCGCTACGACGACGCCGTTGCCTTCTTCGGCTAGAGCCGGCCAGAACGTCCGAGGGGTCCCGAAACCCTTCGCCGGGTCGGGATCCCGCCACAGCTCGCTCCCGTGCGCGTTGTCGCGCAGGTGATTGTCATCGCCGCGACGTTGTGGTCCACCCGGCCGGCGCACGGTACTGGTCGGTGGTGACCCGCTTCGCCCGGCTCCGCCGCGCTCGCGATCACCATTAGGATCGACGGCATGAGTGTTGCTGCCAGCGCCGATCTCATGGACTACGACGACGTCATCGCGCGATTCGACCCGGTCCTCGGTCTCGAGGTGCACGTCGAGCTGTCCACCACTACCAAGATGTTCTGCGGTTGCACCACCGCGTTCGGCGCCGAGCCCAACACCCAGGTGTGCCCGGTGTGCCTCGGGCTGCCCGGTTCGCTACCGGTGCTCAACGGTGCGGCGGTGGAGTCGGCGATCCGCATCGGATTGGCGCTGAACTGCGAGATCGTGCCCTGGTGTCGCTTCGCCCGCAAAAACTACTTCTACCCGGACATGCCGAAGAACTACCAGATCTCGCAATACGACGAGCCGATCGCCATCAACGGCTATCTCGAAGCGCCGCTGGAAGACGGGACCACCTGGCGGGTGGAGATCGAGCGGGCGCACATGGAGGAGGACACCGGCAAGCTGACTCACCTGGGCAGCGAGACCGGGCGCATCCACGGTGCGACGACGTCGCTGATCGACTATAACCGTGCCGGTGTGCCGCTGATCGAAATCGTCACCAAGCCCATCGAGGGGACCGGCGCCCAGGCCCCGCAGATCGCCCGCGCGTACGTGACCGCGCTGCGAGACCTGTTGCGCGCCTTGGATGTATCCGATGTCCGGATGGATCAAGGTTCGATGCGTTGCGACTCCAACGTGTCGCTCAAACCAACCGGCACAGTCGAGTTCGGCACCCGGACCGAGACCAAGAACGTCAACTCGCTGAAAAGCGTTGAGGTCGCGGTGCGTTACGAAATGCAGCGTCAGGCGGCCGTGCTGGTGTCCGGCGGCCAGATCATCCAAGAAACCAGGCACTTTCAGGAGGCTGGCGGCTACACCAGCCCGGGCCGCGCCAAAGAGACTGCCCAGGATTACCGCTACTTCCCCGAGCCGGATCTCGAGCCGGTGGCACCCAGCCGCGAGCTGGTGGAGCAACTGCGCCAGACGATCCCCGAGCTACCGTGGTTGAGCCGCAAGAGAATTCAAGACGAGTGGGGCATTTCCGACGAGGTGATGCGAGACCTCGTCAACGCCGGCGCGGTCGACTTGGTGATCGCGACCGTCAAGCACGGCGCGCCCAGCGAGCAGGCACGCGCCTGGTGGGGAAACTTCTTGGTACAGAAGGCCAATGAGGCGAACGTTGCACTCGACGAGCTTTCCATCACCCCGGCCCAGGTTGCCGCTGTGGTGGCACTGATCGACGAAGGCAAACTCTCCAATAAGCTGGCTCGCCAAGTCGTGGAGGGAGTGCTGGCGGGGGAGGGCGAGCCCGAGCAGGTGATGACCGACCGTGGTCTGGCCCTGGTGCGCGACGATTCGGTGACGCAGGCCGCCGTCGACGAAGCGCTTGCCGCCAATCCCGATGTTGCCGAAAAGATCCGCGGCGGCAAGGTGGCCGCGGCGGGCGCCATCGTCGGTGCGGTGATGAAGGCCACCCGCGGGCAGGCCGATGCGGCCCGGGTGCGCGAACTCGTCCTGGTCGCTTGTGGGCAGGGTTAGCCGCTAGCTCTTGTCGTCGTTGTTACGTGGGAAGCCGCCACCCTGCGGGAAGAGCGGGAACACCACGTCGTCGAGCTTCTCGGCATCCCCGGCGGTCTTGTTGACCGTTGCGCCCCAAACGTTCCCGTCCGGCGACATCCGCAGTGCCCACGCATGAGCGTGCGTGTCCTTGCGCACGACGTCTGGTTCACCGGTAACGGCACCGGTATTCGGCGCCAGCCGGACAGCCACCGTCAGCTTGGAGTTGATCAGGTTGACTAGCACGGTCCCGTCCATGGCCGCACAACCGGCCACGCCGGGTTTGTCCGGCCACGTCCACACCGTGGAGACCTCAGAGGTCTTGGTGATGCGCTGCAACCGGTCCGCCGTCGGGGTGCGGTCGGCCACATACAGCGACCCGTCGACCGGGTCGGTGCACAGGCCGCCGCCGGCACCGACGCCGGACAGCGCCGTGGTCGGTGGCGCCTGGCCGATCGTCGTCGGCTGCTCGATGCGTAGCACCTTGCCGGCCAGTGACTTGGGGTCGGCGGCTGCGGCCGGGTTGCCCGCATCGCCGGTCAGCACCACCAGCGTGGTGGGACTGGTGAAGATCAGCGCGCCGGTGTTGCCGGTGGCGCCTTTGGGGATGCCGGTCAAAATGTCCTTCGGGATGTCACCGTCGGCCACCCGGATGACGCGATTGTCGGTGGGCGTGCTGATGTAGGCGTACATCAGGCGGTCTTGCGCGTAGGTCGGCGACATGACGATGTCCATCAGGCCGCCATCGCCGGACGGGTCGACAGGGATGACCACCTTCACCTTCGGCTCGGCGCTGACGGAGATCTCTTTGACGGCGCCGGTGGTGCGCTCGGCGACCAGCGCGGTTTTGCTGTCGGGGCCCATGATCAGGCCGCTGGTGCTCTCCAGGCACCCTTGCATCACCCCGGGCGCGGGGCAGGCCTTGGGGAACGGCGTGGGCGGCAGCGGCGGCGGCGGGGGAGGCGTCGAGCTGGGCTGCGGTCGAAGTTCGGGGTCGGTGGTGAACGGCTGCGACTGCGCGTCGTTGAACCGGGCGCACCCGCTCGAAACCAGCGCCACCGCGCAGAGCGCCGTGAACACGCGCCGCATCGGCCGCCCTGATCGCCCCACTCGCATGATCGACAGGCTACGGACACCGCAGGCACCGCCGCCACACGCGTCCTCGTGTCCCCGAAGGTAACTCGATCGCGCCACCCTCCCGCAGGCGGCCGTGGGGCCCACTCGCAGCGGTCGAATTCCGCGGTTTTGAGCCTCCTGGGAACAAATTGGCGCCAATCCGGGCGTATTTGGCGGGCAAACTACCGATTGGCTGGCGAAAGCGCCGCTCAAATCCCCGATTCAGGGCCCAAATGCCCTTACCCTGACACGCGTGACCAGTCAATCGCATGACGCACATTGGCAGCGGCCCGGCGAATCCCCGGAGCCCGCCCCGGGACGCCCCGCAACGGCGCGCCTAGTCGATCCCGAAGATGATCTGACGCCCGTCGGTTACCCCGGCGACTTCAACCCCTCCACCGGAACCACCACCGTCATCCCGTACGCGGGCGACCACCCTCCCGCGGGCACCCGTGGGACCGCGCATTACGGCCTGCTCGACCAGCAGGACGCGTTGCCCTACGTTCAGCCGCAATCGTCGGCCCGGCACGCGAGCGCCGAGCCCGCCGAGATCGACGGTGACGAACACGATGGCCGGTTGCGCGAGGTCGGCCGGCGGGGAACCCAGCACCTCGGTCTGCTGATTCTGCGGGTCGGACTGGGAGTCGTGCTCGGCGCCCACGGCCTGCAGAAGCTGTTCGGCTGGTGGGGCGGCACGGGAGTGACGGCCTTCAGGAACTCACTGTCCGACGTCGGCTACCAGCACGCCGACATCCTCGCTTACGTGAGCGCGGGCGGCGAGGTCGTGGCGGGGGTGCTGCTGGTGCTGGGGCTGTTCACCCCGGTGGCCGCGGCCGGTGCGCTGGCATTCCTGATCAACGGCATGCTGGCGACCCTCTCGGCGAAGCCGCATTCGCACTCTTTCTCGTACTTCCTGCCGGACGGGCACGAGTACCAGATCACGCTCATCGTGATGGCCGTGGCGGTCATCCTGGCCGGACCCGGTCGGTACGGCCTCGACGCGAGGCGGGGTTGGGCGCATCGCCCGTTCATCGGGTCGTTCGTCGCCCTGGTGGTCGGCATCGCCGCCGGTGTGGGGGTGTGGGTGCTGCTCAACGGCGTGAACCCGATCGCCTGAAGCCCGCGTCAGCCCGTCATCGGTAGGGGTTGGGCACCCGCCCCGAGCTCACCTCGGTCAGCTGCGGCAGCGTCGCGAACGTGACCGCAGGCAGTCGCAGGTCCTCACCGCTCTTGAGGTGGGCGCGCGCCCAGGACCCGCGGTGAAAGCGCAGCCCCTCGATGTCGCCCCAGCTCACCGACTTGCTTCCCAGCAGCGTGCGAACCCTTACGCCCTGATCGTCGGCCACGGTCCGCAACCGGATGATCATCGCCGACAACACGACCGGGATGATGAGCAGCGGCGCAGACGGCGGCCACGCCGTCACCGGAATCATCAAACCCAGGGTCAGAAATCCGACGGCGAGATGCGCCATTGGCGACACCTTGAGCACCAGTGGGGTTTGGGAGGGTGTTCTTGACGACGAACCAGTGGCCACCCGACCATCATTTCACCCGTCGCGTCGGCCGGGGCCGTCAACGGCGACGGATTTGACGGTTGAGCTGTGCGAAGGCTACCGTCGAACATTATGGAAACCGCCGGAAAGCCCGGAATGCTCGTAGTAATTAGTCGGCGCGTTGGTGCCTGACTAATACGTCAGCATTTGAGCGATCCAGCACCAACGCGCAACCCTCGTGCAGCAGATGAGCTGTCGGGGGTTTTTTGTTGCCCATAACGAAGACTCCAGACTGAATAAGGACCTTGAGGACAGTGAGCGTTCCCACCAGGCAGCAGGCCCCCCAGACGTCGAGTGCGGCCGACATCGCCTCGGACGCAGTGAAACCCGAGGCAAAGGCCCCGGCCCAACCGAAACACGTTGCGCCCGAGCAAGTTACCGGGGCGCAGTCGGTGATCCGCTCGCTCGAGGAACTTGACGTCGACGTCATCTTCGGTATCCCGGGCGGGGCGGTGCTACCGGTATACGACCCGCTGTTCGACTCGAAGAAGCTGCGCCACGTGCTGGTCCGCCATGAGCAGGGTGCCGGTCATGCCGCCAGTGGCTACGCGCACGCCACCGGCAAGGTCGGTGTGTGCATGGCGACGTCCGGTCCGGGTGCGACGAACCTGGTCACCCCGCTGGCGGATGCCCAGATGGACTCGATCCCCGTGGTCGCCATCACCGGTCAGGTCGGTCGCGCACTGATCGGCACCGACGCATTCCAGGAAGCCGACATCTCGGGCATCACGATGCCGATCACCAAGCACAACTTCCTGGTCCGCTCGGGGGACGAGATCCCGCAGGTGATCGCCGAAGCGTTCCACATCGCGTCGTCTGGTCGCCCGGGAGCGGTCCTCGTCGACATCCCGAAAGACGTGCTGCAGGGCCAGTGCAGCTTCAGCTGGCCGCCGCGCCTGGACCTGCCCGGCTATAAGCCGAACACCAAACCGCACAACCGGCAGATCCGGGAGGCCGCCAAGCTGATCGCGGAGGCCAGCAAGCCGGTCCTGTACGTGGGGGGCGGCGTCATCCGCGGTGAGGCGACCGAGCAGCTGGCCGAACTGGCCGAGCTGACCGGCATCCCCGTCGTCACCACCCTGATGGCGCGCGGCGCGTTCCCGGACAGCAGTCGCCAGCATCTGGGCATGCCCGGCATGCACGGCACCGTCGCCGCGGTGGCGGCGCTGCAGCGCAGCGATTTGCTGATCGCACTGGGGACCCGGTTCGACGACCGGGTGACCGGAAAGCTCGACACCTTCGCACCCGAGGCGAAGGTCATTCACGCCGACATCGACCCCGCCGAGATCGGCAAGAACCGGCATGCGGACGTGCCGATCGTCGGCGACATCAAGGCGGTCATCACTGCGCTCATCGCGATGCTGCGCCACCACGAGGTGCCGGGCAATATCGACATGACCGAGTGGTGGGCCTACCTCAACGACGTGAAGTCCACCTACCCGCTGAGCTACGGTCCGCAAAGCGACGGCAGCCTCAGCCCGGAATACGTCATCGAGAAGCTCGGTGAGATCGCCGGGCCCGACGCGGTGTACGTCGCCGGTGTCGGGCAGCACCAGATGTGGGCGGCGCAGTTCATCTCGTATGAGAAGCCGCGCACCTGGCTCAACTCCGGCGGTCTGGGCACCATGGGGTTCGCCGTTCCGGCGGCCATGGGCGCCAAGATGGCCCGACCCGATGCGGAGGTCTGGGCCATCGACGGCGACGGCTGCTTCCAGATGACCAATCAGGAGTTGGCCACCTGCGCGATCGAAGGGGCGCCGATCAAGGTGGCGCTGATCAACAACGGCAACCTCGGCATGGTGCGCCAGTGGCAGACCCTGTTCTACGAAAAGCGGTACTCACAAACGGATTTGGCGACACACTCGCGTCGCATCCCGGATTTCGTGAAGCTTGCGGAGGCTCTGGGTTGCGTCGGATTGCGTTGCGAGCGTGCCGAAGACGTCGTCGACGTGATCAATCAGGCGCGCGCTATCAACGACCGACCGGTGGTGATCGACTTCATCGTCGGCGCGGACGCGCAGGTGTGGCCGATGGTGGCCGCCGGCACCAGTAACGACGAGATCCAGGCCGCCCGCGGCATCCGGCCGCTGTTCGGCGACGAGAGCGAAGGGCACGCCTGATGAACACCAAAACCCACACGTTGTCGGTGTTGGTCGAAGACAAACCCGGTGTGCTCGCTCGGGTGGCGGCGCTGTTCTCCCGGCGGGGCTTCAACATCGAGTCGCTGGCCGTCGGCGCCACCGAGCACAAGGACATGTCGCGGATGACCATCGTGGTCTCCGCCGAGGAGACTCCGCTCGAGCAGATCACCAAGCAGCTCAACAAGCTGATCAATGTCATCAAGGTCGTCGAGCTGGACGACGACCAGTCGGTGTCGCGTGAGTTGATGCTGATCAAGGTGCGGGCCGACGCGGGTAACCGCAGTCAGGTCATCGAAGCGGTGAACCTGTTCCGCGCCAAGGTGATTGACGTATCGCCGGAGGCGCTGACGATCGAGGCGACCGGCGACCGCGGCAAGCTCGAGGCGCTGCTGCGGGTGCTGGAACCCTTCGGCATTCGCGAAATCGTTCAGTCCGGAGTGGTGTCGTTGACCCGCGGCCCCCGCGGTATCGGGACCAAATAAAACACCAAATAGGCACGGCCAAGTCAATTTTCGCCCACGAACAAGAAGGAGATAGTGAAGTGGCAAACCCATCTGGCGAGTCATTGCCGATGTTCTACGACGACGATGCAGACCTGCCGATCATCCAGGGCCGCAAAGTCGGCGTAATCGGATACGGCAGCCAAGGGCACGCGCACTCGCTGAGCCTGCGCGACTCCGGCGTGCAGGTGCGCGTCGGCCTGAAAGAGGGTTCGAAATCGCGCGCCAAGGTCGAAGAGCAGGGCCTGGACGTCGACACCCCCGCCGAGGTCGCCAAGTGGGCCGACGTGATCATGCTGCTGGCGCCCGACACCGCGCAGGCCGACATCTTCAAGAACGAGATCGAGCCCAACCTGAAGGACGGCGACGCGCTGTTCTTCGGTCACGGCCTCAACATTCACTTCGGCCTGATCAAGCCGCCCGCCGACGTCACCGTCGCGATGGTCGCCCCCAAGGGGCCCGGCCACCTGGTGCGCCGCCAGTTCGTCGACGGCAAGGGCGTGCCCTGCCTGATCGCCGTCGACCAGGACCCGACCGGGCAGGGTGAGGCGCTGGCGCTTTCCTACGCCAAGGCCATCGGCGGCACCCGGGCCGGCGTCATCAAGACCACATTCAAAGACGAGACCGAAACCGACCTGTTCGGTGAGCAGGCCGTGTTGTGCGGCGGCACAGAGGAATTGGTGAAAGTCGGCTTCGACGTGATGGTCGAGGCAGGCTACCCGCCCGAGATGGCGTACTTCGAGGTGCTGCACGAGCTCAAGCTGATCGTCGACCTGATGTACGAAGGCGGCATCGCCCGGATGAACTACTCGGTGTCCGACACCGCGGAGTTCGGTGGCTATCTGTCGGGTCCGCGCGTCATCGATGCCGGCACCAAGGACCGGATGCGCGAGATCCTGCGTGACATTCAGGACGGCAGCTTCACCAAGAAGCTCGTCGCCAATGTCGAGGGCGGCAACAAGGAACTCGAGGGACTGCGCAAGGAGAACGCCGAGCACCCGATCGAGGTGGTCGGAAAGCGGTTGCGCGACCTGATGAGCTGGGTCGACCGGCCGATCACCGAGACGGCATAACTCGCTACGACGTCAAGCGGCCGGCGACGGTCACCACCCGGCGGGCCAAGTGGTCCAGCGCGTTGTCGGTGACTTCGCCGAGCTGCTCGATGTTGTCGTGGGTGGTGACCAGGCTTACCCCGTACGGATTGCCGTCGACGAACTTGCTCGGATCGGTGTATCCCGGCGCCACGATGATGCCGCCGAAATGCATCAACGTGAGATACAGCGAGACCAGCGTGGTTTCCTGACCACCGTGCAGCGTGTTGGAGGACGTGAAAGCCGCGTACACCTTGTCCGCGAGCTTGCCCTCGGCCCACAGCCCGCCCAGCGAGTCGAGAAAGGTGCGCAATTGCGCTGCGGGAGAGCCGAAACGGGTCGGTGAACCGAATATCACCGCGTCGGCCCAGACGATGTCGTCGCCGGTAGCCGCCGGAAGATCCTTGGTGGCTTCGTAGTTCGCGGTCCAGGCCGGATTGTGGGCGAACGATGTGGGGTCGTGTGTTTCGGTCACGTGCCTCAGGCGGACCTGGGCACCCGCGGCCTCGGCGGCCGCGGCGACCCGCTGCGCCATCGTGGTGCCATGGCCCGTGGCCGAGTAGTAGATGATCGCAAGTTTCGTCACGCCGATCAGCTTAGAAGCCGGGCTGCGCGAAAACACCAGTCTTTGTGGCAGCGCCCGGTCCAGCGTCATGACCTGCGCTTTGGGCCCTGTGCGAGCACGGATCACGACTACAGGTCGCCCGTCGGGTCCGACGGGCGACCACGGTGCCGTCGACGGGATCTGCACAGCCGATAGGCTGGCCGGGTGACTCTGCCTGTTGTTCTTATCGCCGATAAACTCGCCCAATCAACCGTCGCCGCCCTGGGAGACCAGGTCGAGGTGCGCTGGGTCGATGGGCCGGACCGGGAGAAGCTGCTGGCCGCGGTGCCGGAGGCCGACGCGCTGTTGGTGCGTTCGGCCACCACGGTCGACGCCGAGGTGCTGGCCGCCGCCCCCAAGCTGAAGATCGTTGCCCGAGCCGGAGTTGGGCTCGACAACGTCGACGTGGACGCGGCCACCGAGCGCGGGGTCCTCGTGGTCAACGCCCCGACGTCCAATATTCACAGCGCCGCCGAGCACGCTTTAGCGCTGCTGCTGTCCGCGGCCCGTCAGGTCCCGGCGGCCGACGCCTCGCTGCGCGAGCACGCGTGGAAGCGGTCGTCGTTCTCCGGCACCGAGATTTTCGGCAAAACGGTGGGCGTGGTGGGACTGGGCCGGATCGGACAGTTGGTCGCTCAGCGGCTGACGGCCTTCGGCACGCACCTGGTCGCGTACGACCCGTATGTGTCGCCGGCCCGCGCGGCACAGCTGGGCATCGAATTGCTGTCCCTGGACGACTTGCTCGCCCGCGCCGACTTCATCTCGGTGCACCTGCCGAAGACGCCCGAGACGGCCGGACTGATCGACAAGGAAGCGCTGGCGAAGACCAAGCCGGGTGTCATCATCGTCAACGCCGCCCGCGGCGGCCTGGTCGACGAGGCCGCGCTGGCCGACGCCGTGAGCAGCGGGCACGTGCGCGCGGCCGGGATCGACGTCTTCACGAAGGAGCCGTGCACCGACAGCCCGCTGTTCGAGCTGCCGCAGGTTGTCGTCACGCCGCACCTGGGCGCCTCCACCGAGGAGGCGCAGGACCGTGCCGGCACCGACGTCGCGGAAAGCGTGAAGCTCGCTCTGGCCGGTGAATTCGTTCCCGACGCCGTCAACGTCGGCGGCGGAGTGGTCAGCGAAGAGGTTGCCCCCTGGCTGGACTTGGTACGCAAGCTCGGACTGCTGGCCGCCTCCCTGTCCGACGGGCCGCCGGTGTCGTTGTCGGTGCAGGTGCGCGGCGAGCTGGCCGCCGAAGAGGTTGAGGTGCTTAAGCTTTCGGCTTTGCGCGGACTTTTCTCGGCGGTGATCGAGGGTCCGGTGACCTTCGTCAACGCGCCGGCGCTGGCCGCCGAACGCGGCGTCACCGCCGAGATCGCCAAGGTCTCGGAGAGCCCGAACCACCGCAGCGTCGTCGATGTGCGCGCGGTCGCCCACAATGGGTCGGTCGTCAACGTCGCGGGCACCCTGTCCGGGCCGCAGCTGGTGGAGAAGATCGTTCAGATCAACGGCCGCAACTTCGATCTGCGCGCGCGGGGCACCAACCTGATCATCAACTACGTCGATGCGCCCGGCGCGCTGGGTAAGATCGGCACCCTGCTGGGTTCGGCGGAGGTGAACATTCAGGCCGCGCAACTCTCCGAAGACGCCGAGGGTCCGGGTGCGACGATCCTGCTGCGGTTGGACCGAGACGTGCCGGGCGATGTGCGTTCGGCGATCGGCGATGCCGTCGGTGCCAACAAGCTTGAAGTGGTTGATCTTTCGTGAAGCGCGTCGGCGACGATGCAGAGCGGAGCGATGAGGTGGGGGCACCTCCCGCTCGCGGGGGAGAGCGGCGCCGATGAAGTTGGCGGTTATCGGGGGCGATGGGATCGGTCCCGAGGTGGTGGCCGAGGCCCTCGACATTCTTGACGCGGTGCAGCCCGGCATCGAGAAGACCACCTACGACCTGGGCGCTCGTCGTTATCACGCCACCGGTGAGCTGCTGCCGGAATCGGTGATCGCGGAGCTGCGGGAGCACGACGCGATTCTGCTCGGGGCGATCGGGGATCCATCGGTGCCCAGCGGTGTGCTGGAGCGAGGTCTGCTGCTGCGCCTGCGTTTTGAGCTGGATCATCACGTCAATCTGCGACCCTCCCGGCTGTATCCCGGCGTGAGCAGCCCGCTCGCGGGAGACCCCGACATCGACTTCGTGGTGGTGCGCGAAGGTACCGAAGGGCCCTACACCGGCAACGGCGGCGCGCTGCGCGTCGGAACCCCGAACGAAGTGGCCACCGAGGTCAGTGTCAACACCGCGTTCGGGGTGCACCGGGTGGTGCAGTACGCGTTCGATCGGGCCCGGGCCCGCCGAAAGCACTTGACTCTGGTGCACAAGAACAACGTGCTGACCTTCGCCGGCAAGTTGTGGTCGCGGGTGGTGGCCGAGGTCGGAAAGGACTACCCCGACGTCGAGGTGGCCTACCAACACGTCGACGCCGCCACCATTTTCATGGTCACCGACCCCGCACGCTTCGACGTGATCGTCACCGACAACCTGTTCGGTGACATCATCACCGACCTGGCCGCGGCGGTCAGCGGCGGAATTGGGTTGGCCGCCAGCGGAAATATCGATGCCACCCGGACCAACCCCTCGATGTTCGAGCCGGTGCACGGCAGTGCGCCCGATATCGCCGGTAAAGGCATCGCGGATCCGACCGCGGCGATCATGTCGGTGGCGCTGCTGCTTGCCCACCTCGGTGATGATGAGGCCGCCGCTCGGGTGGATCGTGCTGTCGAGACTTACCTGGCGAAGCGTGCGAACGAACGGCTCGCCACCAGCGAAGTCGGCGAACGGATTGCCGCCGCGCTGTAGCTTCCAGGCCGGGCGGCAGTAATCGCGTCGGTACCAACGGGATCGCCGCGAGCGGGAACAAGCCGCACAATATCCACGCCGGCGGATACTTCGCTGCGCTGATCAGCGCGCCAAAGAGCGGGGGCCCGGCGGCCGCCACCAACCGCTGGGCGGTGTTCTGGATGCCCAATGCGCGCCCGCTCCAAAACGGCCCGGCGAATTCGGTGATCGCGGTGGCCTCCAACCCGTTGTCTAGCACCGCGATCACCGAAATGGCGACCATGAGTGGTGCCTGATAACTGGAATTCAGATAATCCGCCCACGCCAGCAGGAAAAGGGTCACAGCGGCGGCGGCTGCGATAACGAGGACGGGTCGCATTCGCGAGCCGATCCGGTCGGACAGCCGACCCACCATGATGCGGCCGAGCGCGCCCAGTAGCTGCGAGAGGGTGACCAATCCGCCGGCGGCCGCGACCGACCAGTGCAGGTTCTTGATCAGCCACACCAACATGAACGTGACCGTTACCGTCTGCGGCATCATCAGCAGACCCGCGACCGCGTGAATTCGCCACAGCACCAACGAGCCTCGGTACGGGCTGGCCAGCTCTTGATCACTGGCCTTCTCCCGGGGTTTGCGCGGCGGGTTGCGGATTCCGATCACGCTGGCCACGGCGGCCACCGCGCACGCCAACGCTGTGAACCTCAGGCCCGCGCCGGGCCCACGTTCGGCCAACTCGGGAATGACCAGGGCGCCCAACGCGATTCCGAGGGGCTGGGCGGTCTGGCGAATGCCCATGGCCAGGCCGCGCTGGTGCGGCGGGAACCAGGCGGACACCAGGCGGCCGCCCGCGGTGTTGCAACTGGCGGCGGCCATGCCACCGAGGAACAGATAGACGGCGGTCAACACCATCGAATGTGCCGACGCCGCGGCGTAGGCGGCCGCGGCGGTGAGTCCCAACCCCAAGGTCATCACGATGCGCTCGCCGACCCGATCCAGCACGTAACCCCAGAGCACGAGCGTGACCACCATGCCCCAACTGGGCATCGAGGACAGCAAACCGGCTTCGTCGAGGGGTAATCCGCGCTCGGTCTGCAGCGACGGAATCAGGAACGCAACGCCATTGATGAAGAGGAAAGAACTCGCCGTCGCTATCAGCGACACGACCGTGATGATCCAGCGCGCACCGCCTCCGATGCGGCCCGGGACGGCGGTGTCCATCGCCATTCCCCATGTTTGCACACGCGGGCAAAATCGCAGGTAATCACCGTGCCGCCGCTTCCCAGCGAAGCCCGGATGTGCCGGCCACCATGGCCCGTCAGTAGGCTCATCCAAATGCGCCTTGGTCGAATTGCCAGCCCCGACGGGGTCGCCTTCGTCAGCATCGAGGGCGAACTCGAGGACCCCGACGGAATGTTCGTCCGCGAGATCGCCGAGCACCCGTTCGGCACACCGGACTTCACCGGCCGCACCTGGCCGCTGGCCGATGTGCGGCTACTGGCCCCGATGCTGGCCAGCAAGGTGGTCTGCGTTGGCAAGAACTACGCGGACCACATCGCCGAAATGGGCGATGTCACCGGCCCGGCGGCGCCGGACCCGGTGATCTTCCTCAAACCCAATACGGCGATCATCGGGCCCAACGTGCCGATCCGGTTGCCCGCCAACGCATCACCCGTGCACTTCGAGGGGGAGTTGGCGGTGGTCATCGGCCGGCCTTGCAAGGACGTTCCGGCCGCCCGGGCCGCCGAGAACATCCTCGGCTACACCATCGCCAACGACGTGTCGGCACGCGACCAACAGAAGGCCGATGGCCAATGGACCCGCGCAAAGGGACACGACTCGTTCTGCCCGGTCGGGCCTTGGGTCGTCACCGATCCCAATCCCCTGGACCCGGCGGACCTCGAATTGCGAACCGAGGTCAATGGCGAAGTGAAACAACACAGTCGCACCTCGCTGATGATTCACGACGTCGGTGACATCGTGGAATGGATTTCGGCCGTAATGACCTTGCTACCCGGCGATCTCATCCTCACCGGAACGCCCGCCGGGGTCGGCCCCATCGAGGACGGCGACACCGTGTCGATCACCATCGAGGGCATCGGGACCCTCAGTAATCCGGTGGTCCGTAAAGGAAAGTCATGACCTCGCCAAGCTCCGAAACATCGAAGGTCCGGGTCCGCTTCTGTCCGTCACCCACCGGCACGCCTCACGTCGGGATGGTCCGCACCGCGCTGTTCAACTGGGCCTACGCCCGACACACCGGCGGCACGTTCGTGTTTCGCATCGAGGACACCGATGCCCAGCGCGACACCGAGGAAAGCTATCTGGCGCTGCTCGACGCGCTGCGCTGGCTCGGCCTGGACTGGGACGAGGGACCGCAGGTAGGCGGGCCCTATGGCCCGTATCGGCAGTCACAGCGCTTGGAGATCTACCGCGAGGTGGTGGACAAGCTGCTCGCTGCGGGCGAGGCCTACCTTGCGTTTTCGACTGCCGAGGAGGTCGAGGCGCGCCACGTCGCCGCGGGCCGCAACCCCAAGCTGGGCTATGACAACTTCGACCGCCAGTTGACCGATGCGCAGCGCGCCGCCTTCCTCGCGGAAGGCCGCCAGCCGGTGGTGCGGTTGCGGATGCCCGACGAAGACCTGGCCTGGGACGACCTCGTGCGGGGAACCACCACGTTCGCCGCCGGCAGTGTGCCCGATTTCGCGTTGACCCGCGCCAGCGGAGATCCGTTGTACACCTTGGTCAACCCGTGTGACGACGCGCTGATGAAAATCACCCACGTGTTGCGCGGCGAGGACCTGCTGCCGTCGACGCCGCGGCAGCTCGCGCTGTATCAGGCGCTGATCCGGATCGGCGTAGCCGAGGGCACCCCGCAGTTCGCTCACCTGCCAACGGTATTGGGGGAGGGAACCAAAAAACTCTCCAAGCGCGACCCGCAGTCGAACCTGTTCGCCCATCGCGACCGGGGCTTCATCCCCGAAGGGTTGCTCAATTATCTTGCGCTGCTCGGCTGGGCGATCGCCGACGACCACGACCTGTTCACCCTCGACGAGATGGTGGCCGCTTTCGATGTCGTCGACGTCAACTCCAACCCGGCGCGGTTCGACCAGAAGAAGGCCGACGCGCTCAATGCCGAGCACATCCGGATGCTCGACACCGGCGACTTCACCGGCCGGCTGCGCGACTACCTGGACGTGCATGGCCATCACATCGAACTAGATGACGCGGACTTCGCGATCGCGGCCGAGCTGGTGCAAACCCGCATCGTCGTCCTCGGCGATGCGTGGGACCTGCTGAAGTTTCTCAACGACGACGAATACGCGATTGACCCGAGGGCGGCCGCCAAGGAGCTGGGCCCCGACGCGGGGGCGGTCCTCGACGCGGCCATCGGCGCGCTGGACGGCGTGCCGGATTGGACGACGGCCCAGATCGAGGAAGCCCTCAAGGCCGCGCTCATCGAGGGCCTCGAGCTCAAACCGCGCAAGGCGTTCGGACCGATCCGGGTCGCCGCCACCGGCACGACGATCAGCCCGCCGCTGTTCGAATCGCTGGAGCTGCTGGGCCGCGACCGCAGCCTGGCGCGCCTGAGGTCGGCCCGCGATCAGTTCGCGCACGGTGGGACCGCGCATTCGGAGTGAGCCAGAAGTCTTTGGTAGTCTGCACTGCGGTTTATAAAGGCTGGCAGCGGCGGGCTCAACGCAAGTAAGCAGTTCGCGGATGATCGCTGACCAGCGGTTATAGGCAGCCAATGGGGTATGGTGTAATTGGCAACACAGCTGATTCTGGTTCAGCCATTCTAGGTTCGAGTCCTGGTACCCCAGCAAAATCTTCCCCACCTCAAGCGATTAGGCCGGCTTCCGGGGGTGAGCTATGCTGGCACTCCGGATCGTCTCTGGATCGTTGTCCGGATCGTTTCTTGGCCCCGTCGTCTAGCGGCCTAGGACGCCGCCCTCTCACGGCGGTAGCGTGGGTTCGAATCCCATCGGGGCTACAAAACAACTATTGACCGGTGCCTGATACGGCCGGGGCGGTTGAGCCGCCCACCGGCATGGCCGGCAGGCCGAGCTTGCGGTGATCCCACGATCGCGAGCGGCGGGCCACGATGCGCACGCAGACCCGCTTGTTCATCATCTGCTCGACGAACGGCTTCATCTCGTCGGTGTACGGGCCGGTGTAGCGCTCGAACACGCTGACGCCGACCCGGTGCGAGACGTCGGGATCGTCGATGATCTCGGCGACGCCTTCGAAGGAAACCCCGCGCAGCGTGTCGTAGGTGTCACCGTCCTCGATCAAAAACGTCACCCGCGGATCGCGCTTGAGGTTGACGGCTTTCTGCGACTTGGCTTTGGTCTCTATCCAGATTTCGCCGTCGACGACGGCGTACCACATCGCGGTCAGGTGCGGCTGGCCGTCGCGCCCAATGGTGGCCATTGTTCCGGTGCGGCTCTTGACGACGAAGTCGGCGATCTCATCGTCGGACATGACGATGCTCGCGCGCTGATTGGTTCCCATCGCGTCAGTGTGCCAAACATCCGTGAGATGGCTTACAGGCGGCGGGTTATTGCCTCGGCCGCCGCAAGCAGGTCGGCGGCCCAGCGCGCTCCCGGGCGACGGCCGATGCGGTCGACGGGCCCGGACACCGAGATGGCGGCGATGACGCCACCGCGACCGTCGCGCACCGGCGCCGACACACTCGCGACACCCGGCTCGCGCTCGGCCACGCTCTGCGCCCATCCGCGACGGCGTACTTCGGCCAGAGCCCGCTCGGTGAATTTCGCCGTCGGCAGCACCGCTTTCTGGGTGGCCGCGTCGCTATGGGCCAGCAGCACTTTGGCCCCCGACCCCGCCGTCATCGGCAGCCGCGCGCCGATCGGAACCGTATCGCGAAGGCCCGCAGCGGGTTCCAACGCAGCCACGCAGACCCGGACGGTGCCCTCGCGGCGGTACAGCTGGACGCTCTCACCGGTGGTCTCGCGCAACACGGGCAGCACCGCGGCGCTGGCGGCCAGCAGCGGATCGTTGACGTGGGCGGCTAGTTCGGTGATGGCGGGACCAAGCCCCCAACGCCCTTCGTCGTCTCGCGCCAGCAGGCGATGGACTTCCAGTGCGGCCGCCAGCCGATACGCGGTGGCCCTGGGCAGTTCGGTCCGTTCGCACAGTTCGGCCAACCCGCAGGGGGATTGGGCGATCGTCTGCAGAACTCCCACGGCTTTGTCCAGAACGCCGATACCGCTATGCTGTCTCACAAGGAGATACTAGCGTCTCGCATTCTGAGATCACAGCCCACGTCGATCGGCGAGCCGCGAACGAGGCGAACTGAGGTGATTTTTCGAGATGGGATCCGACGTCGAAGAGACCAAGCCGCGCACCCTGGCTGAAAAGGTCTGGGCAGACCACGTTGTGGTGGCCGGCGGTGCCTCGGAACAAGGCGGCGAGCCTGACCTGATCTACATCGATCTGCACCTGGTGCACGAGGTCACCAGTCCGCAGGCTTTCGACGGCCTGCGTCTGGCCGACCGGCCGGTGCGGCGCACCGATTTGACGCTGGCCACCGAGGACCACAATGTGCCGACCGTCGACATCGACAAGCCGATCGCCGACCCGGTGTCGCGCACCCAGGTCGAGACGTTGCGGCGAAACTGCGCCGAATTCGGTGTGCGGCTATATCCGATGGGCGATATCGAGCAGGGCATCGTTCATGTCGTCGGCCCGCAATTGGGCCTTACCCAACCGGGAATGACCGTCGTCTGTGGTGACAGTCATACCTCTACCCACGGCGCATTCGGAGCGCTGGCAATGGGCATCGGCACCTCGGAAGTCGAGCATGTGCTGGCCACCCAGACGTTGCCGCTGCGGCCATTCAAGACAATGGCGGTCAACGTCGACGGGCAATTGCCCGCCGGAGTGACCGCCAAAGACATCATCCTCGCTTTGATCGCCAAGATCGGTACCGGCGGCGGCCAGGGACATGTCATCGAATACCGGGGCGGCGCCATCGAATCGCTGTCCATGGAAGGCCGGATGACGGTCTGCAATATGAGTATCGAAGCCGGTGCCCGGGCGGGGATGGTCGCTCCGGACGAAACCACCTATGAATACCTGCGTGACCGCCCACACGCGCCGCAGGGGGCGCAATGGGACGCCGCGATGCGGTATTGGCAGCAGCTGCGCACCGACCCCGGCGCGGAATTCGACACCGAGGTCTACCTCGATGCCGCGTCGTTGAGCCCGTTCGTGACGTGGGGTACGAATCCCGGCCAGGGCGTGCCG
>DASYBR010000214.1:0-12808 GCA_036500645.1 Mycobacterium sp.
TCGATCGAGGTGCTGGTGGTGCGCCCGCGCACCAACACATAACCCTCGGGGTCGGTCTCGAGCACCTCGCGCACCAACTCCGAACGCGGATCATGCCCGATCGCCACGAACACCCCGGTCACCGCCAACGTGGACTGCTCCCCGGTGCGCGTGTCGCGCAGCCGCAGACCCGTCACCGTGTCGCTGCCCTCCACGGCCTCCACCGCCTTGTTGGTCACGATGGTGATCTTGTCGTTGGCCTTGGCCCGTTCCAGCATGATCCGCGAGGCCCGGAACTCCTCACGGCGATGCACCAAGGTGACGCTGCGGGCAAACCGGGTCAAAAACGTGGCCTCCTCCATCGCCGAGTCCCCACCCCCGATCACCGCGATGTCTTGATCCTTGAAGAAAAACCCATCACAGGTCGCACACGAGCTGACCCCACGCCCGAGCAACTCCTGCTCCCCGGGAATCCCCAGATACCGGGCCGCCGCCCCCATCGCCAGAATGACCGCGCGGGCCCGATGGGTCTGCCCGTCGGCGGTCGTCACCGACTTCACCGACCCCTGCAACGACACCGACTCGACGTCTTCCATCCGCAGATCGGCCCCAAAGCGCAGCGCCTGCTCACGCATCTGATCCATCAACTCCGGACCCGTGATCCCATCCCGAAAACCCGGATAATTCTCCACCTCGGTCGTGGTCATCAACGCCCCACCAAACGCCGTCCCCTCAAACACCAGCGGCACCAACTGCGCACGCGCGGCATACAACGCCGCGGTATAACCCGCAGGACCCGAACCAATGATGATTACGTCATGGACAGTGTCGACGGTCATAGAAACCTTTCACACGAATGTCTTCGGATTAGCTGAAACGCCGCGGTCGGCGCGCCTGTTCCCGGGTGTGTCGCACGACCCATGGCACCACACTAAGGCCGGGGGATCTGGGTATTGGCCAACAGGCCGGTGTCGGCGGCGCTGCAATTCAGGGCGACCGCGTAGGCCGCCACGCCGCGGGGTGTATCACCGGGCACCACCAGCAGGACGCCGGGGCGGGCATTGATCTCGATCGGGCGCGCGCCCAGCACCTGGGTGGACGCCGGATAGCCGAGGCCGCTGAGGCAGGAGGCGCGCCGGGCGGGATCGGCGAATGGCCCGTAGTCGGGGGTGCGGTCGAGGAGGCCGAGGATTTCGTCCTGCGAGAGCGGGATCACCGTCGGCGGTGACACCGTGATGTGCTCGGCGGTGACCGAGGTGCTGCTCGGCGTGGGCTCGGGCGCGTCAAGAAGTGCGATCGTTCCGAATCCGACCGCGGCCAGCACCGCGCAGAATCCGGCCGCGGCCGCGATGGTCCGCAGCGGGCGGACGCGCGGTCGGGCGGAGTGGGCACCGCCGGGCGACTCATCCGTGAATGCCGCGGAGACGCGTGCGCTGACCTGCGGGGGAGCGTCGGGTGCGGCCGCCGTGCCCACGGCGGCGACGTCTCGGCGCACCTGGTTCAGCGCGCTCAACACGTTCGCGGCTTCCGGGTCGGCGCGGACCTGTCGGCGCACCCGCGCGGCGGCCTCGTCGTCCAGCATCCCGGCCTGCAGGTCGGCGATGAGGTCGACTGTCAGTGGCGGGTCCGCTCCCGCCGCGCTGGGGTTCGGGCCGTGATCCGTTGCGTCGTTTTCCGCTCCAGCCATCCGCCCAAGTGTCCGTCATGCACCGACCGATGGCCACGGATGGTGGCCCAAGGTGTCGTCAGATCGGACCGACGACGTGATCCGGCACGGTGTGATTGAGGTAGCCCAGCAGCTCGGCAAGGCGAACCCGGGCGCGGGCGCATCGGCTTTTGATCGTGCCCTCGGCCACGCCGAGCAGCCGGGCGGTATCCGCCACCGAGTAGCCCTGCATGTCGACGGCGACCACCGCGGCCCGCTGCTCGACGGGCAGCCGCATCAACGCCCGCTGCACCATGATCGCCGTCTCGACTTGGGCCGTCCGATCGGCCACCGGGTAGACGTCCTCGAGCGGAACGACCGGGCGGGCTTTGGCGCGCCGCAGCCGGTCCAGGCAGGCGTTGACCACGATGCGGTGCAGCCAACTGCCGACCGCGGCGTCGTGCCGAAACGAACGGGCGCCGCGGTGTGCCGACAGCATGGCGTCCTGCAGCGCGTCCTCGGCGTCCTCGGCGGTGCGAGTGGTCAGCCGGGCGAGCCGGTGCAGCTGCCGTTGGTGCCGACGGAACAGCTCGGTGAAGGCGTGGCGGTCGCCGGCGACATGGGCCGCCAGCAGCTCGGCGTCAGTGCGTTCTCGCTGGTCATCCGCCCCGAATCCCACGGCCGGACAGTATCCAATCGGTGCCCGGGCGGCACTTCACCCGGACGGGCTGCTGTGAGTCAGGATGCGGCCTGAACCGTGATCTCCGAAAGCCCGGCTTGGCTCTTGCCGCTCGTGGTTCCCAGGGTGGAGATCCACACCAGCAGATTCGACGTCGGCGAGCCGGACCTCACGGGGATGACGTTGTGGCCGGGTTTGAGCGTGAAGGCCGGGGCCAGCAGGGTGGTGTCGTTCAGCGACGACGGGCTCGGCGTCGACGCCGAGCGGATCTCCACCTTGGTCCCGGTGCTCGGTGTGTCGATGGTGACCTGGCCGACGACGGTGGGGCTCGGCAGCTGCAAGATCAACCCCTCGCCCTGCTTGAAGCTCGGGAACGGGACGGCGTCGGTGTAGACCTCGGTGGCCCAGGCGGTGGAGGGGTCACCGTCGATGGCCTGACCGGCCGTACCCGGGTTGTCGGGATCGCCATCGGGGGAGAAGACGGTCGCTTTGGTGGGTTTGACGATGCTGCCCGATGCGGCGGAACTGGACGCCGCCGACGAGGACGTCGACGACGAGGGACCGTTCAGGCCGAGCTCGTCTCTGTTGAAGCCGCCACCGACGTTGCCGAAGATCTTGCTCACCACCGAAGCCAGTACCAGTAGGGCGATCACGAGGACTGCGAGGCCGGCGCCGACACCGATCAGCACGTTGCGGCGGCGTCGCGCGAAGGTCGCATACTCCTGACCGATGGATATGCGCGAGGTGGGTGGCGCGGGCGAATCGTCGATGGGGCCAAGCACTTCGGTGCGGTCGGCCACCGCCGTGGCCTGTTGCAGCAGGTTCAAAAGCGTTGAGGCGCTGCGTATTCCACCGTCCTCCTGAACCGCCCGGACCGCGACCGCCGAAATCTGGAAGGGGACGTCACGATCGGCGACCATGGGTTCGACGGGCTGACCGGTGGCGTCGCGCTCGGCCGGGGCGAGGCCGCTGCGGACGCCCGACTCGGGCAATGGCCACCGATTCACCAGGAGGGCGTACAACGCTGCGCCGATGCCGCGGATGTCGTCCTGCGGGTTGGCGTCGGGCATGGTCGCCGGGTACGCCAGCACGACATCGCCGTCGATGCTGACGCGCAGCCGGTTCGGGTGGTCGATCGACAGCGCGACGCCGGCGCGGTGCGCCGCGTCGGCCGCCGCGGCCAGCGACTGCATTGCGCGGACCGCCCCGACGGGGGACGGTGCGGTGTCCGCGACCTCCTGCAGGGAGCCGCCGCGAATCCACTCGGCGACCACCAGGCCGCCGGATTTGGTGTGGACCACGTCGAGCACTCGGGCGATGCCCGGTTTGTCGATCCGGCTCAGCCGCAGGGTGCGGGACAGGATCTCCTGCAGCACTTCGTCGGGGAGGGCGCCGTCCGGGTCGACGAACGTCAGCGCCACCTGGCGGTCCAGCGCGGTGTCCAGGGCCTGCCAGAACTGCAGGGGCGGTGCACCGCCGTGGAACACCAGCAGCCGGTACCGGCCCCCTGCGATGCGGGCGCCCGGGACCAGATGGACATCGTCGCCGGGGTCCCCACTCCGATCCCGTGGCACGTCAAACGGGGTAGCTCCGTGGCGGGACTCGCCGGGAAGATCGCCGTTGACCTTGTCAGACGCGCGGGCCGGCGACGCCTCGGGCACGCGGCCTGGCGGAATGTCGGGCTGGAAGTTGCCGGCAGCCGGTCGCGGCAGCTCGGTACCTGAAGCCGAACCGGATCCGGCGCTATCCATTGGGCGGTCGGTCACCTCCGGTCCTTTCGCTAGCCGGGCTCGGGCTGCCCGCTCCGGAGGCCTGCGCGGGATCGGCTGCTGGACCGCTTTTACCCCAGGCGGGGACGAATTCCTCTGCTCAGGGTACGTGACGGGACCGCGCCCAGACGATCGATCCCGCGCACTCGGTGTGCGGGGACGCGGGGCGCTGCCGCCGAAGCGGCGCCGGACGGCGTCCAGCACCGCACGCGCTTCCGGAACGTTCGCGCGCACCATGACCGCGGTCATGATCGGCAACATGATGATCGCCAGCACGAACAGCCGTAGCAACGAGCCTGCGGCACCGCCGTGCGCTGTCAGCTGACCCAGCCCGAGCAGACGGTCGACCACGTGGGCGACCAGACCGGCCAGCAGCGACGCCGTGCTCGTGACCAGGATCGTCCGCACCGCAGCGGCGCCGATCAGGTGGCCGCCTTTCGGCAGCAGGGCATGCCGCAGCAGGAGGTAGCCGATGACCGCGCCGACCAGAAAGCCGGTGCCGTTGGCCAGCCCCAGGTAGGCGGCTACCAGGTTGGGGTCACTGGTCAGGTGCGGCGCCAGCACCGATCCGACGATCTTGACGGCGGTGATGACGAGGATGATCACAATCGGCGTCCAGGGCTGTTCGCGCGCGTAGAACACCCGCAGCTGCAGCAGCACCAGCCCGTACGGGATCAGAGTGAAAGCCGACAACGCGATCGCGGCGCCCAGGTAGCCGGCGTCGACCCCACCGAAATGGCCGTAGGCAAACAGCGCGGTACCGATCGCCGATCCACCGACGGTCATGAACGCGACGATGGGGATCAGCGTCACCAGCGTCAGGCGGGTGGCCAGCGACAGATCGGCGAGCACCGCCCTGGTGTCGTCGGCGGCGGCGTTGCGGCTCAGCCGCGGCATCACCACTGTCAGCACGGTGACCCCGATCATCCCGTACGGGAGCATCAGGACCAGCCAGGTGTAGTTGTAGATCGCGGGGCCCGAAGCCGCCGCCGTGCTGGCGATTTGATTGCCGACGACCAAGCCGAGCTGGCTGATCAGCACGTAGAGCACCATCGCGAAGGCCATCGCGCCGAAGCGTTTGAGGCGCTCGTCGATGCCCCACAGTGGCCGCAGGCTGATCCGCTGACGGCGCAGCGCTACCAGCAGGACCGCGGTCTGTGCGAACACGCCCAAGGTGGTGCCGAGGCTGAGCACCAGCAGCTTCGCGTTGCCCATTCGGACGGGATCGACCGAGAGCTCGCCCGGGACGAGCGCATACACCGCCAAAGTGACAAGGGCGACGACGTTGTTGACGACCGGCGCCCACGCCGTGGGCCCGAACACGTTGCGGGTGTTCAGGATCGCCATGAACACCGACGTCAGGCCGTAGGCGAGCACCTGGGGAAGAAGTAGATAGGCGAAGGCGGTGGTCAGCGGTTCGTTGACCTGTGGGGAGCGGCCGAGCATCAGCCGAACCAGCAGCGGCGCGGCAACCACCGAGAGCGCCGTCGCGATCACCAGCAGCGTCGTCGTCAATGTCACCAGGCGCCGTACGAACGCAACGCCGCCATCGGGGTCGCTCTGCTCGGCGCGTGCCAGCACCGGCACGAAGATCGCGGTGAACGTTGCCTCCAGCACGAGGGCCGCCACCAGGTTCGGCAGCTGATTGGCCACCGAGAACGCGCTGGACAGCGCCGCACCCAACGTCGCCGCCAACAGGACGATCCGGGCGAAGCCGGTCAGCCGGCTGACCAGCGTCGCGAATGCCATCGCCCACGACCGCGACACCAGTGCGGCATCGGACAGTTCGGGTCGGCGGCGATCGATTCCTGCGGGAACGGGCGGCAGTGGACCCGTGGGCGGCGAGCCCGTGTTGCGGGGACGCCGCGACGGCGGTGGCAGGCGCTGCGGCTGGGCCTGCCGGTAGGCGGGACTCATACTCGGTGCTCTTGCTCGACCCGATCGTCTGTCTCGTCGTGCGCGTGCGGGTATGCGGCGTCGTGCGGGTCGGGGCGGTCCAGGTCGGCACGGTCGGGCTGACCGCGGAACCGGTGCCAAAGCCGCCGTCCGGCCAGCGCCACCAGCACCGCCGCGGCCGTCAGCGTGATCGCGAACAGCACCTTGCCATAGGCGTTGGAATGCACCGACAACCGGACCGGATCGCCCAGCCGCATGCCGTCGGGTGTCCGCAGGGTCACGTCGACAGCGACCCGCTGGGTGAAGTTCACTTCGATCGGCACCCGCAGCGGCAGGTAGCCCGGCGGTAATTCGACCTCGCCGACGTCGGTGACCCGCATCCCCGGCGGGGCGTCAACCTGCAGCCGCACCCGGATGGGGACGGCGAGGCCGTTGTGCAGCGCCAGCGGAAGCGGGCTGTGTTCGGTGGCCAGGGTGTAGGCGCCGCCCGGGTTGACGATCGTGACCGCGCCGAACAAGTCGTTGATCGTCCTACGAACCACCGCCAGCCGCTGCTGCGCCATGCCGTTGCGGGAGTCGGGCGGTTCGGATTGGCTCAACGCCCGCAGCATGTCTTCACGCAGCGGGGCGGTGTACGCGACGCCGGTCAACCCGGTCCGGTCGTCCGTGCTCAGCGCCGAGGTCAACCCCCACAGGCGGCCGACCTGACCCGCGATGTCCGTGGTGACGTCGTCGTCGATCCGGCCCCGCTGGGAGTTCTCGGCGTCAATCGCCTCCGCCGGCTCGGTGCGGGCGCCGGCCTCGGCGACCACCGCCGGCAGCGGGCGGGGCAGAGCCAGACCGGAACGAATAGTGGTGGTCAGCGCGGTCAAGATGACCTGCGCATCCTCGGCCTGCAGGTTCCAGGTCGCCGGCGGTACCAGGAGCTGGGTGCGCGGCGCGTCGTCGTGCCGCAGCGCGTGCAAGAACATGGACCCTAGGGCGTCCTGCCGCCGTGCGGTGACGGAGTCGTGTGCGAGCCGAACCGTCAGGGAGGAGTCGAGGTAGGTGGGCACCTCGGGCGTGCTTCCCGCGCCGGCGAGTGCGGCGCCGACGGCCGGGTCAAACGGCGCGACGACCACCTGCGGAGACAACCGCCGGGGCGCGGTGTCGACGCTGACGTCGGAGGATCCCTGCGTCTCCGGAGCGGACAGGTCGGCAGCGGCGATCGCGACCGTGCTGTCGTTGGCGCTGAGCAGGTTCACCGCGCGGCTGGTCAACGAGCTGTCCGGCAGCAGCGTGGCGCCACGGGTGGACGATATGTCCAGGATCCGGTCGACGATGCTGCCGACGCCCGTCGTCGCTGCGGCGCTGAGCCCCGGATCCTTGACGCGCTGCACGGCGTCGAGGTCGGCCTGCGCATACGGCAGCGGCGCCACACACGTTCGGTGCGCCAGCGCACGCAGACGGTTCAGCCATTCGGTCGCGGCGGCCTGTCCGGTGCCCGGGTGGGTCGGGGTGCCCGGCATTTGCGCGGGGCCGTCGGGGGCATCGGACACCACGTAACCGGCGGTCATCGCGTTGACGGTGACCAGCAGGTCCGGGTCGATCGCCAAACACAGCGCGCGGCCGACTGCGCCGTCGGGATCGACGTCATGGCTGGTGGCGACTTCGGCCGCGGACAGCAGGATGTCGAGCCGGCCGCCGGCGGCCAGGGAGGTCGCCAGGTCGTCGTCGACCAGCCGCACGGGGATCGTGCCGCCCGGCAGGCCGGGGGCCAGGCGCGGCCGGTCGGCCAGCGGCCACAGCATGGTGATCAACACGGGTTGAGAGGTGTCGGGTGCGACGGCGGCGTCCAGGTCGTCGGCGTTGTCGGGCGGCACTCCCACCACCGGCAGCAGGAATCGCGCGTTGTCGAGCCGGGCGGGGGCGCCGTAGTCCGGCGTGCCGTTGACATTGACCAGCAGCGGATAAATGCCGGGTTTGTCGATGCCCAGGGACGGCTTGGTCAATGTGCGCAGCGGGGCGGACAGGGTGAAGCCGACCTCTTGTCCGCGCTGCAGCTCAGGCGCCACCGTCAGGAAGTCCGCGGCAGCCTGGTACTGGTCGGTGTCACCGTCCAGGGACGTGCGCAAACCCGCCGAGGCGGTGACCGCCCCGGCGTGCTCGAGGCGGACCATCACGTCGCGGACGGGACGGTCACCGATGTTGGTCACCATGCCGCTGACGGTGACGACGGGCGGGCTGGTGGTGGTGACGACATCCGGGGTGACTTGATCGATGCGAACCCGGACAAAGGGCGTTACCCCGGGCTCGCCCGCGGCCGCACGCGGCAACACGGGAGCGGTCAACAGGGCCAAGCAGGCCACGATGCCGACCACAGCGGCGAGACGCAGCAAGCCGGTCCAACAGCGTCGCGACGACCTCACGGCCCCGGCCCGTGACCGTTCTTCCGGCCCGGAGCCGGTTTATCGGAATGCCGGGTCCGCGAATGCGTCTGCGAGCGTCGCCGGGGAGAGCTGGGCGGCAGCGGTGGAAGCGAGGTGGGACCGTCGCTGTGCAGCTTGTCGATCAGCTCGTCGGCCACTTGGGCCAGTCGACGTTCGTCGGCATAGGCCAGCCGGGAGGGCAGCTCCCGGATCGGCACCCACGCCACTTCGGCGACCTCGAGGTCCTCGTCGGACAATTCCCCGCCGGAGAAGCGCATTAAATAGTGGTGCACGGTCTTATGTACCCGACGACCGTCGGTGACGAACCAGTAGTCGATGCGCCCGAGCGCGGCGAGCACGCTGCCGCGGATACCCGTTTCTTCGGCGACTTCTCTTATAGCGGTCTGTTCGGCGGTCTCGCCGAGCTCGATGTGCCCCTTGGGCAGCGACCACAACATCCGTCCGCGCCGATCGACGCGACCGATCAGTGCCGCGACCTGGCCCTCGCGTGGTCCGTCGATACCGTCGATGACCAGCCCGCCGGCAGACGTCTCATGCACGGTGCGGAGCCGATCCGGCCCGCGGCGGGCGGCGCGGGATCGGCGCGATTTCGTTGCCGTCGAATCGCCTGCGGCTTGGCCGTTCGTCTGATTCTCGGAGGCAGCCGCCGCGCTTCGACCACGGCGCCGACCCCGGCGCCGACGTGGTTTGGCTTCTTCGCCGTCCGACACCCAAGCGATAGTAGCTGGCACGGCATTCTCTTCAGGACATACTCGCCGCTAGGCGAGTGCGGGACGAGGCCCCACCATTCTCCGACTAGGCTGATCGAACGTGCCTGACGCCGCCCAGGATGCCGAGATGCTGACCGCCGCCGCGGTCGCCCTGAATAAGTACGCGCCCATGCTGCGCGAGCTGGGTTCGGCGTTCGACGCCGCGGGCCACGACCTCTATCTTGTGGGCGGTTCCGTGCGTGATGCCCTGCTGGGCAGGCTGAGTCCCGACTTGGATTTCACCACCGACGCCCGCCCCGAGCAGGTGCAGCAGATCCTGCGGCGGTGGGCCGACAACTTATGGGATACCGGAATTGAATTCGGCACCGTCGGCGTCGGCAAGGACGACCAGCGGCTGGAGATCACGACGTTTCGCGCCGACACCTATGACCAGGTGTCCCGCAATCCCGAGGTGCGCTTCGGCGATCGCCTCGAAGACGATTTGGTGCGACGCGATTTCACCGTCAACGCGATGGCCGTTCGCATCACGTCAGCCGGCCCCGGCGAATTCCTCGATCCCCTGGGCGGTTTGGCGGCCTTGCGCGAGCGAGTGCTGGATACCCCGGCCGCGCCGGAAATGTCGTTCGGCGACGACCCGCTGCGGATGCTGCGCGCGGCGCGGTTCGTATCGCAGCTCGGCTTCACCGTCGCGCCGCGCGTCCGCACGGCGATCGAGGAAATGGCCCCGCAGCTGCAACGGATCAGCGCCGAGCGGGTTGCCGCCGAGCTGGACAAACTGCTGCTCGGCAAGGACCCCGTGGCCGGCATCGACCTGCTGGTGCAGACCGGAATGGGGGAGGTGGTGCTGCCAGAGGTCGGCGGCATGCAGATGGCCATCGACGAGCACCACCAACACAAGGACGTCTACCAGCATTCGCTAACGGTGCTGCGCCAGGCGATCGCCTTGGAGGATGACGGCCCGGATCTGGTGCTGCGCTGGGCGGCCCTGCTGCATGACATCGGCAAGCCCGCCACTAGGCGGCATGAGGCCAACGGCGGCGTGAGCTTTCACCACCACGAGGTGGTCGGCGCCAAGATGACCCGAAAGCGGTTGCGGGCGTTGAAGTATTCGAAGCAGATGATCGAAGACGTCGCGCAGCTGGTGTATCTGCACCTGCGTTTTCACGGCTACGGCGAGGGCAAGTGGACCGATTCCGCGGTGCGTCGCTACGTCACGGACGCCGGGCCGCTGCTGCCGCGGCTGCACAAGCTGGTGCGCGCCGACTGCACGACCCGCAACAAGCGCCGAGCGGCCCGCCTGCAAGCAAGCTACGACCGGCTGGAGGCGCGGATCGCCGAACTGGTCGCTCAAGAGGATCTTGCGCGGGTCCGTCCCGATCTGGACGGCAACCAGATCATGGAGCTGCTCGGGATCCCCGCGGGCCCGCAGGTGGGCGAGGCATGGAACTTTCTGAAAGAGCTGCGATTGGAGCGCGGGCCGTTGTCCACCGACGAGGCGACGGCGGAGCTGTTGGCCTGGTGGCGATCGCGGGGAGACGCCTAGCGGCCGAGTTGCCTGCCCGGACCAGAGGTCCGTCGCTGGCCGAGGTGGTACGCGATGTAATAACAAACCGGCGGCGCGAGCCACAGCAGGATGGACGCCACCGACACGAGAAAGGCCTGTGCGTGTTGGCCTCGGGCGATTGGCAGCTTGTGGGAGCCGTCGTCATTGCCGGTTACCGCGCCTAAGACCGCCAGGAACGCGGTCCCGATGATCAGTTGCCAAGACCAGCCAACGAGATAGACACCCACCGACATAGCGCACGTCAGCGCCACCAGGACCCACCACATACTGCGCGCGGACAGGGACCCGAGTGCTGTTGGATAGCTGTCGTCCCTTGACGCGGGCGGGGTCTGGCTCGTCGGCTCTTCCTCGATGCTGATGACGGAGTAGACCCGGTCGCCAATCTTCAGATATGGCGTCCGCAAGTACGCGTATAGCAGTGCGGCGAACAGCGCCAAGAATCCGATGCCGATGCTGCCCGGCCAACCGCGGGGCAGAGCGGCCAGGGCGAAGCACACTGCCGCGATCAGCCAACCGACCCAGTAAAGCCTCCGCTCGAATTCGCGACTTTTGACAGTGACACTGCCGACCGCCGCAATGAGCCCGGCGCAGACCCCGACGATGAGTAGCGCCTTGGCCCAGACGGGATTAGTGGCCGAAACCGGTTGACCGGCAACGTATGCAGCGGTCAGCGTTGCATCACTGATCGAATAGCCCACCAACAGCCTCGCCTGCTTTCTCCCCGGCGAACCCAAATATCGCGGCTCCGAGTATCGCACCGACAAAAGCGCCCTCCGGCCCGAACGCGGATCCCAATGCAGCACCGCCAGCCGTCGCGCCCAGCCATGTACCTGCGATGCTGCCGCCGGTTTTGCCCACGGTGGTGCCGAGTCCTGCACCGTTCAAATAGTCGTTGGCCGCTAGCGCGACCTCGACGAGGGTGCCCCCTCGGCCGAGTACCTTGCCCACCTTCTCGAACGCCTTGACGTCTGCCTCGGTGAATGCGTCCACCGCATGACGGCCGCCCCGTGCGGCGACCGTCCCATCGACACCGGCGCCGGCCAATGTCATCGTCTGGCCTTGCGGTCTGACGATGTCAGCCCGCGGAGTGCCGCGTGAGACATCGCCGGCAACCGCTATCGCGGCAGAGGGCGACATCCCTTTCGAGATAAGGCCTTTGACCGCCTGCTGGGTCACGACGGCCAGGGCCGTTTGTTCGCCGTTGTCGAGCATCTGGGTGACCTGGTCGGGGCTCATGGGCGGTGTTCCGGAGAATCCCTGCTCGAGCTTCTTCTGCCAGTCCAGTCGCATCTGTGCTCGAGTGCGTGCGTCGCCACCCAGGACCGGGTCGACCGGCAGCGGCCCGTTGAAATGCGCCATGACGAAATCGCCTAGGCGTTCGCCGGCAAGTCGCCGGGCGTCCGCATCGGCGGCGGGATTGGTGGCGGTGGCGTAATCGCGTAAACGCGCTGCGGCAGCGGCCTTCTCAGCCGCCAGGCCGCCCGGGCTAGTGGCGAGCGCTTCGTCAATTGCACGCTGCTTCGCGTTGTAGCCCTCGATCGCGTGCTGATCTTGCTCGGCATGAGTCGGCTGGCCGTCGGCGTCGATTCCCTGGATCGACGCAGGGTCGTAGCCGTCTTGGGCGCGAAGTGTAGCCAGCGATTTCTGGAGGCAGTTGGAATACCCGCTGCGCACCGACTGAAGTTGTTTCACTCCAGATTTGGTGTCTTTTACGGCCTCGGTGTCGAGATCATGAATGTGTTGGTCGATAAGCGTTTTGTCCGCAACTGTGAGATGGGCGGAGTTTTCCAGGCTTATGGATTTCGCGAGTTCGTTGTCGATCTCTCGCAACTGGGAATCCAACGTCGAGATCAAGCCCGCGCCGGATCGTTGCGCTTCGGCCAGTGCGGCAGCGATGTTTTCGAGGTCGGCCCCGATCTTGGGCAGCTGGTCGGCCTGCACACCTAACGACCCCATGGCGCGCTGGACCTCAGCAGAATCATTGATCGGGTGGTCACCGCCTTCGCGGTTGCACGCCGCCGCAAAGCGCCGATAGGCTTGATCGAACGTGGCGCTGGCCTCGGCGGTGCAGCGGCCGGCATTGTGGAATGCCGACGCCAGATCCGAAATCTGAAGCGGCCGGCCAACTTGCAGGCTG
>DASYBR010000215.1:0-19968 GCA_036500645.1 Mycobacterium sp.
CGGGGAACTTCTTCTCGTCGCCGCCCAGACCCACCATGGTCAGCTTCTCCATGACGATGTCACGGATTTCGCCTTCCTTTTTCTTGGTGTGCTCGCGCAGCGGGAAGGCGGCGTTGTCGAACAGGTTCATCGAACCGAACAACGCGCCGTCCTGAAACATCACACCGAACAGCGTGCGAATCTCATAGAGCTCCTTGGCCGAACACTGCAAGATGTCGGTCCCATCGATCACAACCGAGCCGCGCTCAGGCCGCAGCAGGCCGATCAGCGACTTCAAGAACACCGATTTGCCGGTACCCGACGGTCCCAGCAGGACGCTGACCTCCCCGGCGGGGATCTCCAACGTCACGTCTTCCCAAATCCTCGAGGATCCAAAGGACTTCGTTAGTCCGTTCACCTCGATAGCGACACCCATAGGGAATCCTTCCGTTGAAGCTTGTGCCCGCCACCTGCCCTTTTCTATGGCATGAGTCACTGTAGCGCACGCTCGGGGCGCGGCATCAGCGTTGCGCGGCCCGGCAGATAAAAAGTGGCTGACCTGAGATCAGACCACGGCGAGCGGGTGCCGCGCTATTCAACGCGCGTGCCACGCGCCTGTTGGGCACGTGTTAGCTAGCGGGCGTCCAGTTGCCGTGGAAGCCCATCGGAACCCGCTGCGGCAGGTGCACGGTAGCGACCGACTCCAGCGTCTGCGCGTCGAGCAGCAGCAATTGGCCTTCGTCGGCGCCGCGGTGATAGCCGTATCCCATCAGGATGCCGTCGTCCTCTGCATTGCCCGCGGGGTCGGGCACAAAGGACATCTCGCCGATTAAAAGGTCGCGATCCAGCGGGGCGACCTCGCTGCCACCCGTCGCATAGTCGTGCTTGTACAACGCGGTAGAGGTCTCCGATGGACCGCCGGCGAGATATCCGAAGCCGACGGTGTAGCCGAACCGGTGCCGCTTGCCCAGCCGGCTTTCGTCGATTCGGGGAAACTCCTGCGGCCGGTCGTCACGGCGTTCGGTGGCCACGGCGCCGGTGGTCAGGTTGATCGTCCAGCGATCCAGGCTGGGCGGGCAGTCGCCGGGCCCGTGCCGGTCGCGGTCGAACATCCGCGGGTAGCTCACCAAATCGAGAATCAACACCTCGGCGCCGTCGCGGTCTTCGGTGTAGGCGTTGAGCGGGTGGTAGACGTAACAGGGCTCGATGTCGAACCAGCGCACGTCTCGACTACCGCCCTCCCGGGGCATGACCCCGATGCGCGCGGGGTAGCTCGGGTTCCAGGCATACGGCATCCGGTCGGAGTGCTTGGGGTCGCGGTTCATCATCGCGTTGATCGGGCTCGGCACCCGGACGCGTCCGATCAGCGACTGCATCACCAACCGGGCGGGCAGCGACAGCCAGCGCGGCATGTTCGTCGGCAGCGTCTGCGACGCGTCGAACGTCACCGGCAGGTCGTAGAGCACCACATACTTATCGGTCAGCGAAAAGTCGTGCATCATCGGCGATCCGCTCACCGCGATGTCGACGGTGCGTCGGGCCCGGCCCCCGGTGTCGATCACGGAGTACTGAACTGTGCGCCCGCGCGCGAAAGAGTAAGAGACGGCGTGCAATTCGCCGGTCTCGGGGTCGCGGTGCGGGTGCGCCGTGTAGCCGCCCGCCAGGGTGCCGTCGAAATCGCAGGTGCCCACGGTGTCCAACTCGTCGGTGAGCTCGAAGTTGGCGATTCCGCCTTCCACCAGAGCCAGGGTCCGCCCGCCGTGGCCCAACACATTGGTGTTGGCGCCCATGCTCAGCATGCCCGCACGTGGGTTGAGCCGGCCGGGCGCCGACTCGCCCAGGGTGGCGCACACCGAGAGGCTGCGGACCCAGCGGTTGCGGTACCAGCGGGCCTGGCCGCCGCCCAGCGCCACGCCGTGGACCATCCCGTCACCGGTGAACCAGTGGTAGGTGGCCGGGTCGACCTCGGCGGCCGGGTTGGGCCCGTTGCGCAGGTAGCGCCCGTCCAGGTGTTCGGGGATGCGACCGGTGACGGGCAGGTCGTGCGCCGTCACTTCGGCGCTCACCGGCGCCATGAAGCCATCAAGATAGGGATTCTGCGACTCGACGGTTTGCGTGGAGGTCATTGCCAGCTCTCCTATAACATTGATATGACGTCGTTATCCAAACGCTACGCCGTGGATGGGAAGATGGCAACGATGGCTCCGGAACTGACCACACAGCGCAGACGCAGCGTCCGCGACGACATGCTGGCGGCGGCGGTCGACCTGCTGAACCAGGACGGTCCCGACGCACTGCAGACTCGCAAGGTCGCCGGCGCGGCGGGAACCTCGACGATGGCGGTGTACACCCATTTCGGCGGTATGCAGGGGCTCATCGCCGAGGTCGCCGAGGAGGGGCTGCGGCAATTCGACACCGCGCAAACGGTGCCCCAGACCGACGACCCGGTCGCGGACTTGATCGCCACGGGCGCGGCCTACCGGCGCTATGCCATCGAGCGCCCGCATCTGTATCGGCTGATGTTCGGCAGCACCAGCGCACACGGCATCACCGCGCCCGTCCGCGATGTGCTGACGCTGAAGGTGGCGCAGATCGAACAGGACTGCCCGAGCTTCGCCCACGTGGTGCGCGGGGTGGACCGATGCATGCGGGCCGGCCGCTTCCCGGCCGCGGGTTCGCCCGACGACGCGACCGTCGTCGCAACGGCGGCCCAATTCTGGTCGCAGCTACACGGGTTCGTGATGCTCGAGCTGGCCGGGTTCTATGGTGCTGTCGGCGCGGCCGCCGCTCCGGTGCTTGATTCGATGATGTCGAGACTGCTTGTCGCCCTAGGCGATCCGCCCGAACGGGTGGCGCAGTCGCAGCGATCGGCGAAGGCTGCGCACTGAACACGACGAAACCCCCGGGAGCCGCAGGGCGGTCCCGGGGGTTTCGTGACGTGACTACTTGACGGTGACGGTGGCGCCGGCGGCCTCGAGCTTGGTCTTGGCCTCCTCGGCAGCTTCCTTGGTGACCTTCTCCAGCAGCGGCTTGGGCGCGCCGTCGACCAGGTCCTTGGCCTCCTTGAGGCCCAGGCCGGAGACGATCTCGCGGACCACCTTGATGACGCCGATCTTCTTGTCGCCGGCGGCCTCGAGGATGACGTCGAACTCAGACTGCTCCTCGGCGGCCTCGGCGGGCGCGCCACCGGCGGCCGGACCGGCCGCAGCGACGGCGACCGGAGCGGCCGCGGTGACCTCGAAGGTCTCCTCGAACTTCTTGACGAAGTCGGAGAGCTCCAACAGGGTCATTTCCTTGAACACGTCGAGCAGGTCGTCACTAGAAATCTTTGCCATGGTGTGGGTCCTTCCTGGTTTCGGGTTGGGGTTTATTCGGCTTCGGCCGGGGTCTCGGCCGATTCAGCCGGGGTCTCTGGGATTGCCGCGGCTTCGGCGGGTTCCGCCTCCGCCTCTGCCGTCGGGGCTGCCGGCGTTTCAGCCGCCGGGGCGGCATCGGCAGGCTTCTTTTCCTGCAGCGCGGCCAGCAGGCGGGCCATCTGCGAGGCGGGAGCGTTGAACAACCCGGCCGCCTTGGCCAGGTTGCCCTTCATCGCGCCGGCCAGCTTGGCGAGCAGCACCTCGCGCGATTCCAGGTCGGCGATGCGCTCGACCTCGGCGACCGTCAGCGCGCGACCGTCCATGTAGCCGCCCTTGATGACCAGCGCCTTGTGGTCCTTGGCGAAGGTCTTGATGGCCTTGGCGGCGTCGACCGGCTCGCCGGTCACGAACGCGATGGCGGTGGGGCCGGCGAACAGCTCGTCGAGCCCCTCGACCCCGGCGTCCGCGGCGGCACGCTTGATGAGCGTGTTCTTGGCCACCGCATAGCTGGCCGAAGGCCGCAGCGAACGGCGCAGTTCGGCCAGGTTCGCCACCGTCAGACCGCGGTACTCCGTGATCAGGGTGGCGGTCGACTCCTTGAACTGCTCGGCGATGTCTGCGACGGCGGTGGCCTTGTCAGCCTTGGCCATGCCTACCTCCTGAAGTGAAAGTCGTGTGACTTGTCGTCGGTGATCACCTTGAACGACGAACGCCCCGGCGCAGAAGTGGCCGGGGCGTGAAGATTCGCCGGCGCATACCGGCGGTGTTGCCTCGTCCTCCTGCGTGGGCCGCCGGGATGCTCCCGGACCTTCAACCGATTTCTCGGTGACCGACGGTCTTCGGTGGATCGGCAACCAGAATAGCGTGACCTGTGCCGGTCGACCAAAACGGCGGCCTCAGGTGACGCCGATGGTCAGCAGGACGAACACCGCCAGCAGCACCGCCGTCCGCAGCTGGTGCCGTCGATCCCAGCGCGCCGCGAGCTCGCGCGAGACATCGCCGGTGCCCGGCCACTTCGCGATGCGGTTGTTGAGGGGCACCAGCAGCGTGACCGTGCCCAGCACGACGACGGCCATCAAACCCGCGGCGATGCCGCACAGCCTCCCGCGGGGCTCTCCCCAGCCGTCGAAGGCGGCCAACGCCAGCAGCAACAGGGTCGTCGCGTACCAGAACGGCATCATCGATCCCAGCACCCGACCGGACCTGCGGCGCGCCGCGCTGAAGGCGTCGTCGGGAAGCCGGCCGATGAACGGGTTGAAGAAAACCGCGACCCCCAGTTCCACGCCGACCATCAGCCCGGTGATCACTACCGCGAGTGCGTCGATGGTGTGGTTCATGGCAATGACAGTGGCCGCTCGTGCACATGCGGCGCAATCGGCGCGCGCTCAGCGCAGGTTCGCGAGCCTGGCCGCGCCGATCAGACCGGCCTCACCGCCGAGCCCCGCCGGAACCACCCGCAAGCCGGCCAGAAAGTCCAGCCCGGCGTAGTCGGCCAGCTTCGCCCGCAACGGGTCGAAAAGCAGTCGACCGGATTTGGCGACGCCTCCCCCGATGACGACGAGGTCCAGATCGCAGACCGCGCCGACCGAGGCGATCGTCGCGGCGAGCGCGGCTGCACCTCGATGAAATGCCCGCTCGGCCAACGGGTTTCCGGCCGACGCGGCAGCAGCCAGTTCGCGCGCGCCGGCCTCGGGCGGCGCGGACCAACCGTTTTGCCGCGCCCAGCGCACCATCCACGGCCCGGACGCGACGGTCTCGACGCAGCCGTGACCGCCGCACGTGCACAGGCTGCCGTCCTGTTCGACGACGACGTGCCCGACGTGCCCGGCGTTGCCGGTGCGTCCGGCGTAAGGCAGGCCGTCCAACACCAGCCCGCCGCCGACGCCGGTGGACACCACCATGCCCAGCAGAAATCGCGCCCCGCGGCCGGCGCCGTGCCAGTGCTCGGCCAGCGCCATGCACACGCCGTCGCCGCCCAGCACCACCGGTACCCCGGGCACGGCCGCCGCGACCATGTCTCGCAGCGGAAAGCGGTCCCAGGCATCGATGTTGATCGGACTGACGGTTCCACTGTGCAGGTCGATGGGCCCGGCCGCGGCGACGCCCACCGCGGCGATCGGAGCCTGCGCGGCGCGCACGGTGTCGGCGATCGCGGCGGCGACGGCGGCCCACACGATCTCGGCGTCGGGCGTGTGCGGGGTGGGACAGGTCGCGCGGTAGACCAGCACGCCACCCGAATCGGCAAGCGCGGCAGCGATTTTGGTGCCGCCGATGTCCAAGCAGAGGGTCAGCATCGCGATCAGTGCCGGTGGGTGTTGTCGGGTTGGCGCGGGTCGCCCGGATGCTCGTAGCCCGCGGCGAGCTGCACCAGCTCGGCCCGGCGCGCGTCCAGCCACACCCGGAAGGCCCGTCGCCGCGCGGCGCCCCGCAGATGCTCGACGATCGCGGACCGCACCTCGGCCAGCGGCGGGCCCAGGGTCGGTCGCGTCCGCCAGCCGTGGCGATCGGGGCGCGGCGTTACGAACCGAAGCGGGTTGCGGGCGTGGTAGTCGGCCACGTCTTCGTCGGCGACGCGCACCGCCGCGGTGACGTCCACGAACAGCGCCCGGGCGCACGGGTCTGCCAGCGTCGCCGCGGCCACGCTGCCGATCTCCAGCCGGGCCGTGACGTCGGGCAGCAGCTCGGCCTGCGTCGGTGCCCCGAGCCCGGTCAGGCCGCGCGCGGCCGCCTCCGCAGCGATCACCCGCTCGGTCACGATCAATTGCGTCAGCCAGCGCCGCAGCTGGCGGCCCTCGCTGGTGCCGCAGGCCGGCAACGCTGCCGCGCCGGGTGCGTTGCGCAGCCGCGCCTCGGCCGCGTCGACCTCGTCCGCCGACACGGGGACGCCGGCGACGGTCGCAACCGGGCGCGTGCTCATGTCACCGTCACCGTCACCGCCGGTGAGTAGACCAGCCGCCCGGCGCAGCCGACCCGGACCAGCGCCCACCACTGGCCCGGCTCCACCCAGGCCGGCGGGTTCACCCGGAAGCTGAGGTCGACCGTGCCGTCGGCGGGCAGCACCGCGCCCAGCGCCGCGGGGCCGATCCACTCCCAGGTGCCCCACGGGCTGATCAGATGCGCCTCCAGCGCCAGGTCGGCCCGGGCACGAGTGCCGATCGTGACGCACACCTCCGCCTCTTCCCCGGGCTTGAGCGTGATCTCGGCCGGCCCATCGACCAGGTACACCACCTCGTCGAGCTCGATCGCTCCCACCGCCACCACGCACACGTCCTCGATCACCTGCCGCCACGCGGGCGGCACGCCGACGGAGGTGATGCCCAGCTGGGCTCGGACCGGATACAGCCCGGGCTCCGCGCTCGGCGGGACCGACACCAGCAGGTCGGCCTCGCGGTGGTCACCGGCGGACAGCGTGAACGGCAGCTCGGCGGGCGCCGCCGACCAACCGTCCGGGCACAGCACCGTCACCGCGCCGTCCAGCGTGGAATCGCTGCAGTCACTGGCCGCGGTCAGGCGCAGCGACACCTCGCCACCCGGCTCGACGGTCACCAGCGCGGGGTGCAGATGAGCGACGGCCGGCAGCCCGCCGAGCGGCGCGGGGCCCCGGTTATGCAGCCAATAGCGCGCGTACAGCGGCTGGGCGGCCTCGGCGTGCGGGGCCAGCGCCACGGGATCGGCAATTACCCGGGGCGCTTCGAGCCGGGCCAGCACGGTCGCCACCTGGTAGCCGTGCAGATCGACCGAGCGGGAGCGTTCGTGTGGCCTTTCCAGCAGATCGGCACTGCGCAGCTCGGTAACCGTTCCCAGCCCCGAACCGATGGCCACGCGGGTGTCCGCTCCCCGCGTTTCCACCAGCCGCAGCGCCACCGCGGCCGGGTCGACGGGCCGCGCGCTACCGGCGGCCAGCGGGTTGCCGGCCGCCTTGAGCGCGCCCAGCTGCACCGAGCCCGCGGGGTTGACGTGCAGCAGCGAGCCGGCCGCGGGCAGCGTGCCGTCCCGTCGCCGCGGGGTGACGGCGAGCAGTGGGTGGGAGAACTGCGCGCTGCGGTCCGGGATCGCGGCGCGCCGCCAGTCTCCGTCACCGGAGGCCAGTGCGTAGTCGAAGACGTGTGTCCAGTGCTGAAGTTGGAAGTTCGAGCCGTCGGGCGCGGTGCGGCGTGGTTCGTCGATCCAGATGCCCGAGGGCCAGCCGGTGCAGGAGCGCATCAGCGCGGTGTGCAGGGTGCCCTCGGGGTCGACGGCGAAGCTGGGGACCCCCCGGTTGAGCAGGGCCACGGTCCGGGCTTCGAACCGCTCGATGCCCGACGGCGCCCGCTGGGAGACCGCGATCTCGGCGTCCACGAGATCGTCGGCCACCGACGCGATCGCCGCCGCCAGGGCTTCCTCGTCGCGGCCGTCGATCACCAGCACCGGCAGCGCGTCCAGCGCTCGCAGGTCGGCATCGGGGACCCACGCCGCGGCCAACGGCTTCGTGGCCGGCACCCACACTCTGGCGTGGCCGGTCCGCGCCAGCTGCCGGCCGAGTTCGGCGGTGTATTCCGCGTCGGCATCGGCCAGCACGGCCGCCGCGAAGGCGTTGCGGGCCGGGCCGCCCAGCACGATTCGCACGTCCGGCAGGTTGGAGTCGACGTCGAGGTCGCCGTAGCGGGGCTTGTCGGCGGCGCTGCAGGTGGCCGTGACGCCCGCGCGGACCAGCGCGACCATCAGGTCGCGCGCCAGCGCACCGGACGCCTCCTCGGCGGGCGACACCACCTCGGCCACCGACACCGCGCGCACGTCGTCTCCGACGCGCACCCGCGCCGCCGAGGACAGCCCGAACCAGCCGTAGGCCGGGTTGTCCAGCGTCCACAGATGGTCCGCGGTGTCCACCGAGCGGGGCCCGTCATGCAGCAACGCGAACCCGCGCCCGACGACGGCGTCACCCGTCTCGCTGACCGGCATGGCGCCCGGCACCGGACACGGCCAGCGCAGCCGCAACATCCGGTCTTCCCCGGTGAACTCGTCGATGGTGGTGCGGCAGTCCACCCGCGATATGCCGTGCCACAGCGTGAGGGTTTGGGTGTAGCGCAGCAGCGAGCCGATCCGCCCCGTGACGACGAGCCGCCGGCCCAACGGGCCGCGGTAGGCCTGCACGCGCGCCGACGATTCCGACGAGCACACGACCGGCCCCTTGGGCAGCAGGTGCCACGGGCCCTCGCCCTGCGTCGGATGCGACGAATGCTCTTCGTAGACGGCGAGTTCGTTGCCCACCGCGCCGTCGGCGAGTAACTCGCGACCGTCCTGCATCAGGGACACCACTGCGCCGCCGCGCCTCGCGTCAACCTCGACCCGGTAGTGCTCGTTGGCGATCACCGAGCCGGCCGCCGGCTCCCAACCGTTGCCCTCGTCGGCCGGCACCAGCCGATACGCACGCCAGCCCAGCGACGGCACCTCGCGCGCCAGCCAGGTGATCGACCGTCCGCCATGCTCAACGTGCGCGGGCAGCTCCGCGCCGTCGGGGCCGAGCACCCGCACTCCAGTGCCCAGCGGTGGGTCCAGCCGCGCGGTGACGACGTCGGTGCGCTCCTGCGCCAACGAGTTCCACACCACGACCGGGCGGTCGGGAGCGTCCACCGCAGCGGACAGCGCTTCCAGGGAATTGTCGCGGGCCGCGCGACCCAGCTCCCACGCGTCGCGCCAGCCCGTCAGCAGGTCGAGGTAGACCTGGTCGGACTCCGAGCCGGTGATGGCGTCGTGGTGGGCGCCGTAGGCCAACTGCACCCATGCCTTGGCCAACGCGGCCTGCGGGTACTCGGCGCCGCTCATCAGCCCGGCGAACACGGCGAAGCGCTCGCCCTCCAAGACCGCGTTCTCGGCGGCCCGGTTGGCTTGCTTGGTGTCGATGTAGGACACGTCCTTGCCCGTGTAGATCGGGTTCATGTCGCGCGTCTGCGGCGACGGCACGGTTCCGCGCTGCGCCAGTTCGGCGCGCACCGCGGCGAAGAACTCGCGTGGCAGGGCGCAGACGAATCGGGGCCAGGTGTAGCGGGCGGCCCAGTCGCGGTGGATGGCGGTGACCCATTTGTTCGGGGGCGTGTAGTCGGTGCCGACGGGCAGCAGCACGTTGCGGGTCGACGCGACCTTCTTGAGCTGATCGAACAGCTCGTAGGTGGCGTCCTCGGCCTCGCGCAGTGTGGTCGACGAGTCCATCCACCAGCCCGCCGAATAGTGCGCGGGCATGTAATGGGTGAGCAGGCCGCGGCCCGACGGCGAGATCCATTCGAACTCGCTGCAGAACTGCATGCGGTCGACGTCACCGCCCTGGGCCGGCCCCCACTGATGATGCGGGCCCCGGGCCCACGAGCTCGACGTCAGGCCGGCGTCGGCGGCCATCCCGGGAAATTGCGGATCGTGGCCGAACACGTCCAGCTGCCACGCCGTGGCCGGGTCGGCCCCGAGCACGTCACGCTGAAAACCTATGCCGTGCACCAGATTTCGGATGGTCGTCTCCGGGCTGGTGAGGTTGGTGTTGGGTTCGTTGTAGGTGCCGCCCATCACCTCGACGCGACCCTGCGCGATGAACCGGCGCAGGTCGGCGCGGTCCTCGGGGCGGGTGTCCCAATACGGCTTGAGGTAATCCACTTCGGCCAACACGAACTTGTACTCGGGCTCGCGGCGCGCCATCTCGAGATGCGCGTGCACGAGCTCGAAACCGTTCGTCTGCCGGGCCCGTCCCGGCGGGTCCTCTGTCCATTCGCTGGTGTAGGCGCCCTGGGTGTTCCACCAGACCGGGTCGTAGTGGAAATGACTGACCATGTACATGGTCCATCCGGGCTCGGCGATCGTGAATTCGACGTCGAACGTCGCGCGGCCGGCGCCGGCCTGCACCCGCGCGGCCCGCCGCTCACCGACGACCGGGTGTGGCACCCGCACGGGGATCTCGACCATCTCGTCGCCGGGCTCGGCGACGGCCTCGCCACCGAGACCGTCGCCGTCGATGCGGATCGTTGTCGCCTCAGCGCATTCGGCGACGTTGACGCGCGCCAGTTGCAGCGGAGCGTCCGTCGGCCCGGTGAACAGTTCGGTCGAGGAAGCCGAAATTATTCGCATGCCGAATCCAGCTGCATGCCCGCACTTTACGGTGGCAGTACCGGCAACCGAAAGGACTGGCCATGCCCGCCCTCGCCCCTCCCGTGGCCGACGAGCGCAGCGCGCTGCGCGAGTACTTGGCCTACCACCAGAGCGCCTACTTCGCGGTGTCCTACGGACTCACCGACGAGCAGGCCCGGTCCACACCGTCGGCCGGCGCGCTATCGATCGGCGGGCTGGTCAAACACGTCACCAGCATGCAGCGCAGCTGGATGGCGCGGGTGGCGGCGGCCCCGGACCTACCGCCCAAGGACCCCCGGCCGTTCGACGAGATCGCGAAGGAATTCGGCGACCAGCACGTCATGGGGCCCGAGGAGACGCTGGACGAGCTGCTGCGCGGGTTCGAGGCGCAGAACGCGAAATCACTGCGGCTGGTGGAAACCGTCGACCTCGAGACCGCGGTGCCGGTGCCGCAGGACATCCCGTGGTTTCCCAAGAATCAGAAGGCCTGGTCGGTGCGCTGGGTGATCCTGCACGTCATCAACGAGCTGGCCAGGCATGCCGGGCACGCGGACATCGTTCGGGAAACCATCGACGGCGCGACCATGTACGAATTGATCGCCGGGATCGAGGGCTGGGAGATCGCGGGCTGGGTGACGCCTTGGAAACGAGGCGGGCAAACCGGCACGGTTGGGTAAATCTGCAATTGGGACTAGACACCCAGGGTTTGGCAGACTGCTGGGATGAGTTCTACCAAACACCGCGAGGTGGCCAAGCTTGACCGGGTGCCACTGCCGGTCGAAGCCGCTCGGGTAGCCGTCACCGGTTGGCAGGTGACCCGGACCGCCGCCCGCATCCTGACCAAGTTGCCGAGCAAAGGGCCGGTGCAGCAGAAGGTCATCAAGCAGATCCCGCAGACCTTCGCCGACCTGGGGCCGACGTATGTGAAGTTCGGCCAGATCATCGCGTCCAGCCCGGGGGCATTCGGCGAATCGCTGTCCCGCGAGTTTCGCGGGCTGCTCGACCGGGTCCCGCCCGCCGACACCAACGAAGTGCACAAGCTGCTGGTCGAGGAGCTCGGCGGGGAGCCGTCGGAGCTGTTCGCCGCCTTCGACGAGAAGCCGTTCGCCTCCGCGTCCATCGCCCAGGTGCACTACGCGACCCTGAAGACCGGCGAGGACGTCGTCGTCAAGATCCAGCGCCCGGGCATCCGCCGCCGGGTCGCCGCCGACCTGCAGATCCTGCGCCGCTTCGCGCAGGCCGTCGAGCTGGCCAAGCTGGGCCGCCGGCTGTCGGCACAAGACGTCGTCGCCGACTTCGCCGACAACCTGGCCGAGGAGCTGGACTTCCGGCTCGAGGCGCAGTCGATGGACGCCTGGGTCTCGCACATGCACGTCTCCCCGCTCGGCAAGAACATCCGGGTGCCGCAGGTGTACTGGGACTTCACCGGCGAACGGGTGCTGACGATGGAGCGGATACACGGCATCCGCATCGACGACGCGGCCGCCATCCGCAAGGCCGGGTTCGACGGCACGGAGCTAATCAAGGCGCTGCTCTTCAGCGTCTTCGAGGGCGGTCTGCGGCACGGGCTTTTCCACGGTGACCTGCACGCGGGCAACCTCTACGTCGACGAACAGGGCCGCATCGTGTTCTTCGACTTCGGGATCATGGGCCGCATCGATCCGCGCACCCGCTGGCTGCTGCGCGAGCTGGTGTACAACTTGCTGGTCAAGAAGGACCATGCCGCCGCCGGCAAGATCGTCGTGCTGATGGGCGCCGTCGGCGCCACGAAGCCCGAAGCCCAGGCCGCCAGCGACCTGGAAAAGTTCGCCACCCCGCTGACCATGCAGACGCTGGGCGACATGTCGTACGCCGACATCGGGCGGCAGCTGTCGACACTGGCCGACGCCTACGACGTCAAACTGCCCCGCGAGCTGGTGCTGATCGGCAAGCAGTTCCTCTACGTCGAGCGGTACATGAAGCTGCTGGCACCGAAATGGCAGATGATGTCCGACCCGCAGTTGACCGGATACTTCGCCAACTTCATGGTCGAGGTCAGCCGCGAGCATCAAAGCGATGTCGAGGTCTAGTGGAACTTCGTGCCGGTAAGGCGAGCTCGGGCGGTTTGAAGCTCTACTACGAGGACATGGGCAATGTCGACGACCCGCCCGTGTTGCTGATCATGGGCCTTGGCGCCCAACTGCTGCTGTGGCGCGCCGGTTTCTGCGAGAAACTCGTCGCGCAGGGCCTACGGGTCATCCGCTACGACAACCGGGACGTCGGGCTGTCCAGCAGGACCGAGCACCGCAGCTCCGGGCAGCCGATGGTGACGCGATTGGCTCGCTCCTGGCTCGGCTTGCGCAGCAACGCGGCGTACACGTTGGAGGACATGGCCGGCGACGCCGCCGCAGTCCTGGATCACCTCGGCATCCAAAAGACCCACATCGTGGGGGCCTCGATGGGCGGCATGATCGCCCAGATTTTCGCAGCGCGATTCCCGGAGCGGACGAAGACGCTGGGAGTCGTCTTCTCCAGCAACAACTCGGCGTTTCTGCCGCCGCCGGCCCCACGCGCGTTGCTGGCGATCCTCAAGGGCCCGCCGCCGGGTTCGCCACGCGAGGTGATCATCGCCAACTCGGTGCGCGTCGGGCGCATCACCGGCAGCCCCCGTTATCGCACCCCCGAAGCGCAGGCCCGTGCCGACGCCGCCGAGGGCTACGACCGCAGCTATTACCCGCAGGGCGTCGCCCGGCACTTCGGTGCGGTCCTGGGCAGTGGCAGTCTGCGCCGCTACAACCGGCGAACCGTCGCACCCACCGTCGTGATTCACGGCCGCGCCGACAAGCTGATGCGGCCCCTCGGCGGTCGCTCGATTGCCAGGGCCATCAGCGGAGCCCGATTGGTGTTATTCGACGGAATGGGTCATGATCTGCCACAACAGTTGTGGGATCAGATTATCGGCGTGCTGACGAGCAACTTCGCTTCGGCGAGCTGAGCCAAAAAGAAGTAGCTAGAAACGATTCCCCAGCGGTCGAGTTCAAGTCGCGGGGTTGTACCGTTGTCAAAGGAGGGTGGGTGTATCGATGGCCGAGCTGAAGCCGTATTACGAAGAGTCGCAGGCGACCTACGACATTTCAGACGACTTCTTCGCGCTGTTCCTTGACCCGAACATGGTCTACACCTGCGCGTATTTCAAGAACGACGACATGACCCTCCAAGAGGCACAACTCGCCAAGCTGGATCTGGGGCTGGACAAGCTGAATCTCGAGCCGGGAATGACGGTGCTCGACGTCGGATGCGGCTGGGGTGGGGCCGTGGTCCGCGCGGTCGAGAAATACGACGTGAATGTCATCGGCATCACCCTCAGCCGAAACCATTTCGCGAAGACTAAAGAAAGGCTGGCCGCGATCCCGACGACGCGGCGGGCCGAGGCCCGGCTGCAGGGCTGGGAAGAGTTCGACGAGCACGTCGATCGGATCATCAGCTTCGAGGCCTACGACGCTTTCAAAAAGGAGCGTTGGCCCGCGTTTTGGGATTGGGCCTACAAGAGGCTCCCCAATGACAGCCGGATGCTGATGCACAGCATATTCACGCATCCACAGACGTACTGGCACGAGCACGGCATCCCGCTCACGATGAAGGACCTGCGTTTCCTGCATTTCCTCGGCAAGGAGATCTTCCCCGGCGGGGGGATGTGCGGCGAACCCGATATCGTCGACAATGCACTAAACAGCGGATTTACCCTCGAGCAGACGCAATATCTGCAGTCGCATTACGCGAGAACTCTGGACACGTGGGCCGCCAATCTGGAGGCTAGTCGCGACCGCGCCATCGCCATCCAGTCCGAAGTGGTCTATGACCGCTTCATGCGCTATCTGACCGGCTGCGCGGACCTCTTCCGCAAGACCGTCGCCAACGTCGCTCAGTACACGCTCACCAAGTAGCGCCGCGCTAAGGGGTCGAATCCCTTGGCGCACAGAGGATCACGTCACCGAGATCCGGCCTGAAGAGGTTTAGAACGTCACGCTGGGAAAAGCTGATCGAAAAAAGTCGAGCACAAGCGCCCGCAAATCCGGGGTATTCGACCGTCGGCGAGTAGCCTCGCGCGGGGGCGGCCACCTACAAGGGTCGGTCCCGTTTGGGAGGGCACATGTCCGACAACCCAGCGGCAGCGACTTGTAGGCGCTCCAACATCGACGATGTCCAGGCGCACTACGACCTGTCGAACGATTTCTTCGCACTGTTTCAAGATCCGACCCGCACCTACAGCTGTGCGTACTTTCCGCGCCCGGGTATGACCTTGCACGAAGCGCAGCTGGCCAAGGTCGACCTGACGCTCGACAAGCTGAGGCTCGAGCCGGGGATGACCCTGCTCGACATCGGCTGCGGCTGGGGCTCGATCATGCAGCGCGCCGTCGAGAAGCACGACGTCAACGTCGTCGGCTTGACGTTGTCGAAGAACCAGCACGCCTACTGCCGGCAAGTGCTCAACGACATCGACTCGAAGCGTTCACGGCGGGCGCTGCTATGCGACTGGGCGGACTTCACCGAACCGGTGGACCGCGTCGTCGTCGTCGAAGCGCTGGAGCACTTCGGCTTCCATCGCTACGACGAATTCTTCAAATTCGTCTACAGCGCCCTGCCCGATGACGGCGTGATGCTGCTGCACTCGATCACGGGACTGCACCCGAGGCAGGCCATCCAACGCCACATCCCGGTGACGATGGGAATGGCCAAGTTCATCAAGTTCATGGTGACCGAAATCTTCCCGGGCGGCCGGCTGCCGATGATCGAGATGGTGGAGGACCACTCGGCGAAGGTAGGTTTTGCCGTAACCCGTGTCCAATCGCTGCAGACGGATTTCGCCAGGACCCTCGACCTGTGGGTTGAGGCCTTGCAAGCACGGAGGGACGAGGCGATCGAGATCCAGTCCGAAGAGGTCTACGAGCGATACATGAAGCACCTGACCGGGTGCGCCGGGGCATTCCGGAGGGGGTATATCGACTGCAACCAGTTCACGCTGGAAAAGTACAAACGGAAAAGTAGACTCTGTGCGGGCGTTCGGGCTTCGGGGGCGCGGCACCCAGCCCGTTAAGCGTCACGTCTACTTGGGTATCGTTGCAGGTCACATCGCCTCAACGGCGTGTGTAGGCGTTTTAGACAGTGAATTGATGCAGGAGAAACAGGACGGCCATGGCTGAGCAACCGACTAGCTCGACGAAAACGCGGACGCGGTCCCAAGACATTCAAGCGCACTACGACGTGTCCGACGACTTCTTCGCCCTGTTCCAGGACCCCACCCGGATCTACAGCTGCGCCTACTTCGAGCCGCCGGAACTCACCCTCGAGGAAGCCCAGTACGCCAAAATCGACCTCAACCTGGACAAGCTGGACCTCAAGCCCGGCATGACCCTGCTGGACATCGGCTGCGGGTGGGGCACCACCATGAGGCGCGCCGTCGAACGCTTCGACGTCAACGTCATCGGCCTGACGCTGTCCAAGAATCAGCACGCCCGCTGCGAGAAGGTCCTTGGCGCGATCGACACCAACCGTTCGCGTGAGGTGCGGCTGCAAGGCTGGGAGGACTTCAACCAGCCCGTCGACCGGATCGTCTCGATCGAGGCCTTCGAGCACTTCGGGCACGAGAACTACGACGACTTCTTCAAGAGGTGTTTCGACATCATGCCCGAGGACGGCCGGATGACCGTCCAGAGCAGTGTCAGCTACCACCCCTACGACATGGCGGCCCGCGGCAAGAAGCTGACCTTCGAGACGGCGCGCTTCATCAAGTTCATCGTCACCGAGATCTTCCCGGGCGGCCGCCTGCCCTCCACCGGAATGATGGTCGAGCACGGTGAGAAGGCGGGTTTCACCGTCCCCGAACCACTTTCGCTGCGGCCGCACTACATCAAGACGCTGCGCATCTGGGGTGACACGCTCGAGTCCAACAGGGAAAAAGCCATCGAGGTCACCTCGGAAGAGGTCTACGAGCGCTACATGAAGTACCTGCGCGGCTGCGAGCACTACTTCACCGACGAGATGCTGGACGTCAGCCTGGTCACCTATCTCAAGCCGGGTGCGGCCGCCTGATTTTTTTGTCGCGCCTGTCGGATTAGGGCTGCGCGGTTCGTCGAGTAGGTAGAGAGTGGAGCAGGAGGCTTCGCTCACTACCGGAGGTGACGAGACATGCAGTACTTTGCCTTACTGATCAGCAGGGAGCAGGACCGCACTCCCGACGACCCAGCCACCGCGATGGCAGCATGGCAGAACTTTCACGCCAAGGCCGGCTCGGCGATCAAATCCGGAGACGCGCTGGCGCCCGCTGCCGCGGCGGCGGTCATCACCGGCGGCCCGGACGCGCCGACCGTCACCGACGGTCCCTTCGCCGAGTCCGCCGAGGTGGCCTGCGGCTACTACGTGTTTGAGGCCGAGAACCTCGACGAGGCACTGGCCCTGGCGCGCGAAATCCCACTCGCCACATTTGGGGCCGTGGAAGTGTGGCCCGCGGTCCACTCGATCGAGCCGTCCCGCGAGCTCACCGGCAATGACTGGCTCGCGTTACTGCTGGAACCGCCCGCGTCCGCACATACACCGGGCACACCGGAGTGGGAGGCAGTGGCGGCAAAGCACGCAGATCTGCACGCGGCCGCGGGCGATCACATCATCGGCGGCGCCGCGTTGCACGACCGGTCCACGGCGACGACCGTGCGCGTGCGCGATGGCGAGGTCTTGATCACCGACGGGCCATACGTGGAAGGCGCTGAAATCGCCACCGGGATCTACCTGTTGAGTGCAGCGGACCGCGAAGAGGCCGTCAAACTCGCGTCGATGATCCCCGCTTCGACCGTGCAGGTGCGGCAGCTGGCTGGCATCTCCGCACTGTAGCTCCTCGCGAATGCCCAACCTGGACGGCGTCTTTCGTCGGGAATGGGGTCCCGCCGTCGCCGCGCTCGCGCGGTGGTCGGGCGACCTCACCGTCGCCGAGGATGCCGTCCAGGAGGCCTGCGCCGAGGCATTGCGCACCTGGCCCGACGACGGTGTGCCCGATAACCCCGGCGGATGGCTGATGACCGTCGCCCGAAACCGTGCCCGGGATCGGCTGCGCCGTGAATCCGTCCGTCCCGGAAAGGAATTGGCGGCTTTGAAAAGCTATCTGGACGACATCAGGGCACGTACCGACTACACCGACCCCCATCCCATTCGCGACGACGAGCTGCGGATGATGTTCACCTGTGCGCATCCCGCGCTCGACCGGCAGTCGCAGCTGGCGCTCACCCTGCGACTGGTGTCCGGGTTGACCGTCGCCGAGATCGCCAGGGCACTACTCCAAACCGAGCCGGCCGTCGGTCAGCGAATCACCCGCGCTAAAAACAAGATTCGGCGCGCCAACATCCCTCTGCGCGTACCACCCGCGGAGCTGCTCGACGAGCGCCTGCCGCACGTGCTGGGCTGCGTGTACTCGGTATTCACCGAGGGGTACTGGTCGACGGCGGGTCCGTCGGCGATTCGCGACGAACTGTGCGACGAAGGAATTCGGCTGGCCACCGAACTGTGCGCGCTGATGCCGGGCGAGCCGGAGGCACACGCCCTGGCCGCCCTGATGCTGCTGCATGATTCCCGGCGGGCGACGCGGGTCGACGAGACCGGAATGCTCGTCCCGCTGGAGGACCAGGACCGACGCAGGTGGGACGGCGGTCGCATCTCCCGTGGCCTACAGCGGCTGACGCAGGCGCAGGGGTCGGCGGGACCTTATCTGCCGCAGGCGGTAATCGCTGCGCTGCATGCGACGGCGCCGTCCTGGGAACAGACCGACTGGATCACCATCTGCGCCGCCTACGATCGGCTGGTGCAGCTGACCGATTCGCCGGTCGTTCGCGCCAATCGCGCACTGGCGGTTGGTTTCCGCGACGGCCCCGATTCCGGCCTGGCCGCCCTGGACAAAGTCGCGCACGATCCCCGGCTCGGCCGCTCCAACCTCGTCGCGACGGTGCGCGCGGATTTACTGCGACGTGGCGGACGGCCCGCCGACGCCGTCAAGTGGTACCGGATAGCGCTGGAAGCCAACGGCTCTGAGCCAGGCCGCGACTTCCTGCGGCGACGCATCATCGAGTGCGGCGGATAGCCGCCCCCGACTAGGCCTCCGAGAAGTTCCGGGTGACCGCCGGGTCCACCGGAATGCCCGGGCCCGTCGTCGTCGACACGATGATCTTCCGCAGGTAGCGGCCCTTCGACGCGGACGGCTTGAGCCGCAAGACCTCATCGAGCGCGGCTCCGTAGTTCTCGGCCAGGGCCTTCTCGTCGAAAGAAGCCTTGCCGATGACGAAGTGCAGGTTGGCCTGCTTGTCGATGCGGAAGTTGATCTTCCCGCCCTTGATGTCGGCGACTGCCTTGGCGACGTCGGGGGTGACGGTGCCGGTCTTGGGGTTCGGCATCAGACCGCGCGGGCCCAGCACGCGAGCGATGCGACCGACCTTCGCCATCTGGTCGGGCGTCGCGATCGCGGCGTCGAAGTCGAGGAATCCGCCCTGAATCTTCTCGATCAGGTCGTCGCTGCCGACGATGTCGGCGCCGGCGGCCTGCGCCTGCTCGGCCTTGTCACCCACGGCGAACACCGCGACGCGGGCCGTCTTACCGGTGCCGTGGGGCAGGTTGACCGTGCCGCGGACCATCTGGTCGGCCTTGCGCGGATCGACGCCCAGCCGGATCGCCACCTCGACGGTCGAGTCCTGCTTGGACGACGACGTTTCTTTGGCCAGCTTGGCGGCCTCTAACGGGGAGTACAGGCTGTCGCGGTCCACCTTTTCGGCGGCGGCCCGATATGCCTTGCTGTTCTTGCTCACTTGCTAATCCAATCTGTGTTGGGTCGTGGTTAGCACGGGCCGAAGCTGGCCCTCCCACGAGTTGTGCGGTGTGTCGAACTATTCGACGGTGATGCCCATCGACCGGGCGGTCCCGGCAATGATCTTCGCGGCGGCGTCGATGTCGTTCGCGTTGAGATCGGTCTTCTTGGTCTCGGCGATCTCCTTGACCTGGTCCCAGGTGACCTTGGCGACCTTGGTCTTGTGCGGCTCCGCCGAACCCTTGCCGACGCCGGCGGCCTTCAGCAGCAGCTTGGCGGCGGGCGGCGTCTTGAGCGCAAACGTGAAGCTGCGGTCCTCGTAAACGGTGATCTCCACCGGGATGACGTTGCCGCGCTGGTTTTCCGTCGCGGCGTTGTACGCCTTGCAGAACTCCATGATATTGACGCCGTGCTGGCCTAGGGCTGGGCCGACCGGCGGCGCCGGCGTTGCCAGACCTGCCTTGATCTGCAACTTGATGATCGCCGCGACTTTCTTCTTGGGAGGCATGATTCTCTTCTTCTCTAGATCTTGGAAACCTGGCTGAAGGACAGTTCGACTGGCGTCTCACGACCGAAGATCGAGACGAGGACGTGCAGCTTCTGGTGCATCGGATCGATCTCGCTGATCGTCGCCGGCAGTGTCGCGAATGGCCCGTCCATGACCGTGACCGATTCACCGATCTGGTAATCGACCTGCTCGATCTTCGGCTTGTCGGCCGGTCCCGCCCC
>DASYBR010000216.1:0-6619 GCA_036500645.1 Mycobacterium sp.
CTTCGCAATGGCCAAGACAATTGCGTACGACGAAGAGGCCCGTCGCGGCCTCGAGCGGGGGCTCAACGCCCTCGCCGACGCGGTAAGGGTGACGTTGGGTCCCAAGGGCCGCAACGTCGTCCTAGAGAAGAAGTGGGGTGCCCCCACGATCACCAACGATGGTGTCTCCATCGCCAAGGAGATCGAGCTGGAGGACCCGTACGAGAAGATCGGCGCCGAGCTGGTCAAGGAAGTTGCCAAGAAGACCGACGACGTTGCCGGTGACGGCACGACGACGGCGACGGTGCTGGCTCAGGCGTTGGTCCGTGAGGGCCTTCGTAACGTCGCGGCCGGCGCAAACCCGCTGGGCCTCAAGCGCGGCATCGAGAAGGCCGTCGAGAAGGTCACCGAGAAGTTGCTGAAGGACGCCAAGGAGGTCGAGACCAAGGAGCAGATCGCCGCTACCGCTGCGATTTCCGCGGGCGACCAGTCGATCGGTGACCTGATCGCCGAGGCGATGGACAAGGTCGGCAACGAGGGCGTCATCACCGTCGAGGAGTCCAACACCTTCGGCCTGCAACTCGAGCTCACCGAGGGCATGCGGTTCGACAAGGGTTACATCTCGGGCTACTTCGTCACCGACGCCGAGCGTCAGGAAGCCGTCCTGGAGGACCCCTACATCCTGCTGGTCAGCTCCAAGGTGTCGACCGTCAAGGACCTGCTTCCGTTGCTGGAGAAGGTCATTCAGGCCGGCAAGCCGCTGCTGATCATCGCCGAGGACGTCGAGGGCGAGGCGCTGTCCACCCTGGTCGTCAACAAGATCCGCGGCACCTTCAAGTCGGTGGCTGTCAAGGCCCCCGGCTTTGGTGACCGCCGGAAGGCGATGCTGCAGGACATGGCGATCCTCACCGGCGGTCAAGTGATCAGCGAAGAGGTCGGCCTGTCGCTGGAGAGCGCTGACGTCAACCTGCTCGGCAAGGCCCGCAAGGTCGTCGTCACCAAGGACGAGACCACCATCGTCGAGGGCGCCGGTGATCCCGACGCCATCGCCGGGCGGGTGGCGCAGATCCGTTCCGAGATCGAGAACAGCGACTCCGACTACGACCGCGAGAAGCTGCAGGAGCGCCTGGCCAAGCTGGCCGGCGGTGTTGCGGTGATCAAGGCCGGTGCCGCCACCGAGGTGGAGCTCAAGGAGCGCAAGCACCGCATCGAGGACGCGGTCCGCAACGCCAAGGCGGCCGTGGAGGAGGGCATCGTCGCCGGCGGCGGCGTGGCCCTGCTGCACGCGGCCCCGGCCCTGGACGAGCTGAAGCTGTCCGGTGACGAGGCCACTGGTGCCAACATCGTGCGCGTTGCGCTCGAGGCGCCGCTGAAGCAGATCGCCTTCAACTCTGGGCTGGAGCCCGGGGTGGTCGCCGAGAAGGTCCGCAACTCGCCCGCCGGTACCGGCCTGAACGCCGCCACCGGTGAGTACGAGGACCTGCTCAAGGCCGGCGTTGCCGACCCGGTCAAGGTCACCCGCTCGGCGCTGCAGAACGCGGCGTCCATCGCGGCGCTGTTCCTGACGACCGAGGCCGTCGTCGCCGACAAGCCGGAGAAGGCGGCCGCTCCCGCGGGCGACCCGACCGGTGGCATGGGCGGTATGGACTTCTAGAAAGTCAAACGGGAAAGCCCGGCTCCCTTGTGGGGCCGGGCTTTTTCGTATTTGTGGGTAACTGATGTACTGAGCGTTCGAACATTTGGGCACGAAGGGAACACGCAATGAGAAAATCGTTATGGCGCAGAGCTTTTGGAGTCATCCCCGGCTGCGTTCTCTGCGTCATGGTCGCCCCAACCGCGGGTGCTGCGCCTGATCCATGCTCGGCGAGCGGGGTCGCTGCCACCGCCAGCGGGGTCCTGAACTCGGCGAGCGGATATCTCGACGGCCATCCCGATGCCAACAACGTGCTGACCACCGCGGTCAACCAATCGCCCGATGACGCGAAGTCATCCGTGCGTGGCTATTTCCTCGGGCACCCCGGGGAGGCGTTGGAGCTGAAGGGCATCGCGCAGCCGCTGCTCGACCTGCGCAGCCGGTGCAACACGTCGGTGTCGCCGGATCAGTTGGCGGCTTTGTTCGACGCACTGTCCGGCTGAGCGCGGTACTGCGGCCCATAGTCGACGCCTTAGGGTTGAACCCGTGGCCCTTCCGATTCCATCACCCACCAGCACTGCCGTTGTGACCGGGGCATCGTCGGGCATCGGCGCCGACATCGCCCGCGAGCTGGCCGGCCGCGGCCACGGCGTCACCCTCGTCGCCCGCCGCGAGGACAAGCTGCGCGAGCTGGCCGTCGAACTCGCGCAACGCGTCCGCGTCGAGGTAATCGCCTGCGATGTCGCGGATTCCACCGCGCGCGCCGGCCTGTTCGACGAGGTCGACCGTCGCGGCCTGACCGTCGAGATCCTCGTCAACAACGCCGGCATCGGCACCATCGGCTCGGTGGCCAAAACGCCGGTCGCCGACGAGATCGCGCAGGTGCGGGTCAACGTCGAGGCTGTTATCGACCTGAGCACCCGCGCGGTCCAGCAGATGGTGCCGCGCGGACGAGGCGCGATCCTCAACATTGGATCCACCGCCGGCTACCAACCGTTCCCGGGACAGGTCGGGTACGCGGCTACCAAGGCGTTCGTCAACAACTACACCCAAGGGTTGCGCGGCGAGCTCGCCGGCACGGGCGTCACCGTCGCGCTGCTGTGTCCGGGGCCAGTGCGCACCGAGTTCGTCAAGCGCGCCGGCATGGACGAGCGAGTCTTCGCGGACGCCTTTCCAAAGTTCATGTGGATGCCGTCGCGGGAGGTGGCGCGCGCCGGCGTCGACGCGTTAGACCGCGACCGTGGAACCGTCCTCCCCGGGCTGCCGAGCCAAATCAGCACGCGGCTGTTCCAGTTCATGCCGCGACGAATATTGCTGCCGCTCTTGGCAAATCAGCATCCGGGCTTGCGCAGGGACCGGTCAGTGACCTAGCGGGTCGCCGCCATCGGACTCAGGGCCAGGGCCGCATCCAGCCTTCGACCGGAAGCGCTAAGGCGTTGCACAGTGTGCAGATGGTCCGGTACCAGCCGACGGCCGTGAGCAACTCGATCCGCTGCTCGTCGTCGAGGTCATCGCCGAGCGCGGTCCACGTGGCCTCCGACCACGAGCCGGTGCGCTCCAGTTCGTCGACCGCCGCGATCAGCGTCCGCTCGGCCGGGCCCCAGCGCGGGTCGTCCGCCCCGCCGGTCACCAGCGCATCGCACTCCTCATCGCTGACGCCGGCGATCGGACCCCAGAACGCCGCCTGCCCACCCCACTCGTACTCACAGCCCACCAAAGCGCACATGCGCAGGATCGCGATCGTTCGCGATCGCGCCGGCAAAAGCGCTGCGACGTAAAGGGATTCACCGAGCTTGCGGATTCGGGTGGCCAGCGCCGGATGGCGCTGCAGGCAACGCACCAAAAGCAGCGGCTCGTAGGTGCGGTCGGGATGACCCCAGCTGTTGATGCTCGTGGCATCTTCCTCGCTCCACGGCGGGGCGAGGGGTGCGATGCGGCTCACCCGAATGACTGTACGGCGGCGGCGCACTGCGTGTCAGGATGGGCCGGTGATCGATCACTTCGGTATCAATTGCAGCGATTTCGACAGGTCCAAAGACTTCTACGACCGGGTTCTCGCCGTGCTCGGCTACACCCGGCAGATGGACTTCGGTGAGGTCATCGGCTACGGCGCCGACGGCAAGCCCGCCTTCTGGATAGCCGGCGCCGACCTAGGCCCCAACCGCGAAATCCATGTCGCCTTTCGGGCCGCCGACGCCGACGCCGTGCGGGCGTTCCACGACGCCGCAATCGAATTCGGAGCCGAGTCGCTGCACGAGCCGCGGCTGTGGCCCGAATATCACCCCGGTTATTTCGGGGCGTTCGTCCGCGACCCGGACGGCAACAACGTGGAGGCCGTCTTTCACGGCGGCTGAGTCCCTAGGCGGGTAGCGAGAACACCACGCAGTCGTGCAGGCAGCCCTTGGCCGCTCCGGGGGAGTCGGGGTCGGCTTCGCGGTGCAGCAGCGCGCGGGTGGGTACGACTCCCAACCGCACGGTCTCGGCATCGGAGGCTTCCAGCGTCGCGTCGCCGTCGACGATCAGCGAGTAGCCGCCGGGTTCGCGCGGCGGCCACAGCAGGGTGACATCGCTGCGGTGGGCGAGGTTTTCGCGGGTGCGTCCGCCGATGAGGCCGACATCGACGATGGAGCGGGCATCGGGTAGGTCACGCAGCTGCGGCTCGACCGTCACGGTGTGCACACGGAATCCGTCGTCGACGGTGATCAGGTACGCGTACGGGAAGTCCGGCAGTGCGGCAGCGAGCCGCTCGAGGTCCACCTTCTTCTTCGTGCGCATGATTTTCCAGGATAGGCGTCGGGCGACGCGGCGGTAGTCCTACGAACGCGGCGTCGGGCCGACGCCGCCGGTACGCGGGGCGGTCGGGCTGATATGGCCGGTGAGGATGCTCGGGTCGGTCGGGCCGGTCAACGGAGAGTTGCCCAGCGCCGGGTGCGTGAAGGCCGGGCCTGAACCCAGGCCACCGGTGGCCGCGGCGGGCGAATTCAGCAGACCGGAAGCCGCGTTGGTGACGCTCGAGCCGCCGGTCGCAGGGGGTGCCACCGGGCCGCCATGAAAGAAGCCGGCCGTCCCGGGGCCGAGCATCAGGGGCCGCGTGGCTCCGGCGACGCTGGGCGGACCGAAAGTCAGCTGGCCGCTGCTGCTGAAGTGGAAGCCGAGCTCGGTCAGGACCTGCTGCCAGGGCTGCATCCTCGCCACGGCCGCCGACGCGTCGGCGTGGTATCCGGACATCGCCGCCACGTCCGATGCCCACATCTGCTCGTATGCGGCCTCGATGTCGGCGATCGCGGGTGTGTTCTGACCCAGCCAGTTGGTGGACGCCAACGCCTGCACCAAGCTGCGGTTGGCCGCTACCACCGCGGGCTGGACCGTGGCCGCCAGCGCCGTCTCGAAGGCGGCCGCGATGGCAGACGCCTGATTCGACACCTGTTCCGCCTGGGCCGCGGCCGCGCTGAGCCAGCTCACATACTGGGTGGCGACGGTCATCATGGCCGCCGAGGACGCACCTTGCCACGAGCTTCTGGCGAGATCTGACGTCACCGAAGAGAAAGACGATGCCGACGAAGCCAACTCTCCGGCCAGCCCATCCCACGCCTCCGCGGCAGCAAGCAGCGGCCCGGGGCCAGGACCGGAAAAAATGAGTGCCGAGTTGACTTCTGGCGGCAACCACGCAAAATGCGGGTTCGTCACCGAGACAACTTAACCGGGATGGACCAGCCTTCGTGGCGTTATCGCGAGGCTGCGGGGGCCAGCTGACGGCCGCGGACCAACTTTCCGGGCCGGGCGGTGGTGGGCACGCCGTTTTCGGCGATTATTTGCCCGGATACGACGGTCGCGACGTACCCTTCGGCCGTTTGGTCGAGGCGACGCCCGCCGGCGGGCAGGTCGTAATTGATCATCGGCTTGTGCAGCCGCAGCGACGCGTGGTCGATGACGTTGAGGTCGGCTTTGTACCCGACGGCGAGCCGGCCGCGGTCGCCCAGCCCAGCGATGCGGGCCGGGACGGACGTGAGTTCGCGGACGGCCTCCGGCACGGTGAAGCGCCCGGACTTCCGGTCGCGTGCCCAGTGCGCCAGGAAGTACGTCGAGTAGCTGGCGTCGCAGATCATGCCGTAGTGCGCGCCGCCGTCACCGAGACCGAGCACCACGTCGTCGCGGTGCAGCAACTCGCCGACGGTGTCCAGCGAGTTGTTCTCCAGGTTGCTGGTGGCGACCAGCAGCATGGCGCGGCCGTCGTCGTCGAGCAGCCGGTCATAGGCCTCCTCCATCGGGTCCACGCCCTTGGCCCGGGCCCGGGCGCCGATGCTGTCCACCGGGTCGGGCTCGTAGTTGGGGTTGTCGGCCAGCGGGAAGATCCAGTCCCACATCTGGGCCACGTAGAGGATCGGGTGACCATGGCCGGGCTTGTCGGCGAGGATGCGGGCGCGGACCTCGGGCTTGCGCATCTCGGCGACCCGCTCGGCGAGGGGCAGGTGCGCGATCTCGCGGTAGCTGGGGTACAGCACGAAGGGGTTGGCGGACAGCTGCAGCCCGATGATCAACCCGATGGGACGTGGCAGCAGCTGCGCGCTGACGTCACCGCCGGCGGCGTTGGCCTTCTCGATCATGGTGATGGCGTCCGGCCACGTCGGTTCGCCAGCGTTGGCGACGACGAGTGTGAAGGTGACGGGCAGCCCGACGTCCTCGGCGACATCGAACACTGTCTGCAGCACGGGCTGGTAGCCGCCGGACGGGATGTCGGGCACGAATTGCAGCAGGCCGCCGCCGCCATCGACGACGCCGCGGGCGATCTCTTCGATCTCCTCGCGCGCCGCGTCGTAGCTAGGAATCGGCGAGCCGCTCTCGGTCTTGTGGATCGTCAGCCGCGACGACGCGAAGCCCAGGGCGCCGGCCTCGATCGCCTCGGTGGCCAGGGCCCGCATCTTGGCGAGATCCTCGGCGGTGGCCGGCTCGCGGTTGGCGCCGCGCTCGCCCATCACGTAGACCCGCAGCGGTGAATGCGGCAGGTAC
>DASYBR010000217.1:0-6455 GCA_036500645.1 Mycobacterium sp.
CCGCGCTTTACACGGTTGTATTGCGCGCCAATTAACGTGTGCTGATGTCGGGCGGTGCTTTGCGGACGATGGGCGTCGAGGAGGAATTTCACCTTGTCGACCTCAAGACCCGACGGTTGACCGCCCGCGCCCCGGAACTCCTGGCCGAGTTGTCCGACACCTACGTGGCGGAGTTGCAGCGGTGTGTGGTCGAGATGAACAGCGGTGTCGTCGACACGCTGGGTGGGCTGAGCGCCGACCTGCGAGAGCATCGCCGAATTCTGGTGGATGCGGCGGCGAAGCTCGGCATCGGCGTGGTGGCCTCGGGCGCGGTGCCACTGTCGGTGCCCGCCGAGATGCAGGTTACCCAGACTCCCCGATATCGACAGATGTTGGCGGACTATCAGTTGCTGGCCCGCGAGCAACTCATTTGTGGTACGCAGGTGCATGTCGGCGTCGATGATCGTGACGAGGCGGTTGCCGTGGCGAACCGGGTCGCGCCGTACGTCCCGACGCTTCTTGCACTGAGCGCGAGCTCGCCGTTCTGGGCCGACGGTTCGGACACCGGCTACTCCAGCGGACGCACCCTGGTCTGGCAGCGATGGCCCACGACGGGCCTGGCCGCGCCGGTGTCCTCGGCGGCCGAATTCGACCAACTCGTCGCCGACTTGGTCAGCAGTGGTGCGATCGCCGACAGGGGCATGGTGTACTTCGATGTTCGGCCTGCTGTCGAGGCGCCGACCCTCGAGCTTCGGGTGTGCGACAGCTGTCCGTCGGTCGACACCATCGTGCTGATCGCCGGCCTGTTTCGGGCACTGGTCGAGCGCGAGGTCGAGGGATTGCACACGGGGGAGCCTGCCCTCGCGATCTCTGCACCGATGGGTCGTGCGGCGCTGTGGCGGGCCGCCCGTTCCGGGCTCGAAGGCGACCTCGTGGACGTGACCGGGCCGCGCGGCCGGCCGGCCGTCGAGGTGGTGACCGAGCTCGTGCGCTTGGCCCGTCCACAGCTGGAGGCAACGGGTGACTGGGATGTGGTCAGCGAGCTGGCCCGCAAGGTGTTGATGGCGGGCACGTCAGCATCGCGGCAGCGTAGGGCGCTGCGCCGGCGCGGTCGGCTTACCGATGTCGTCGACCAGTTGATCGAGGAAACCGCAGGCAACGTGCCCGATGCGACAGCAGCCTTCGTTGAGGACCCGACGTTGCTGTTCGGCTATCGCGCTCACCGCGAGTGCGGCGGCGAGGATGAGGGCACGAAGTCCAGCTATGACGAAGCGGTCGACTCCGACGGTCGGCCTCGGTCCGGCTACCGGAACATCATCCGATCGGTCGTCGATTTGGGGGCGGCGGTGCTGAGGGGTCGCGAGGGTGACGTCGAACAGGAACAGCGGGCCGAGAACATCACGTTTCGTGTGAGCGGCCAGAGCCGCGCGCAGCTGTTCCCGCTCGATCTGGTGCCCAGGCTTGTCCCTTCGGACGAATGGGCGCAGCTGACACCTGGTCTTAGGCAGCGGGCGAAGGCGCTGAATGCGTTTCTGTGCGACGTCTATTCGGACCAGAGCATCGTCGCCGACGGCGTCATCGGAGTAGCTGCCCTGGACCGGGCGCCCGGATTTCGATCGGCCGGCCGATTGTCGACGGACGCGGTGCGCGCACACGTCAGTGGCACCGACCTGGTGTGCGACCGTGCGGGGAATTGGATGGTGCTGGAAGACAATCTACGTATTCCGTCCGGGGTCGCCTACGCGATCGTGAATCGGCGGCTGTTGACCAGACACCTTCCCGAAGTCGAACGACCTCGCGAGGTCGGCGATGTCGATCGGGTGCCCTCGATGTTGCTGGAGACCCTGCGCGCGTCGGCACCGGCGCGATGCGAAGGCGAGCCTGCGGTGGCGCTGCTGTCGGGCGGATGGGATGACTCGGCCTGGTTCGAGCACACCTTCCTGGCCGACGAGATGGGCGTCGCGATGGTGCAGTCCTCCGATTTGTCGGTGCGCGACGGCATTTTGCTCCGGCACCTCGGTTCGGACGTTCGTCCAGTGGACGTCGTGTACGCCCGGATGGACGAGGACATGTTGTTGTCGTCCACCGGCTACGACGGCGCCCCGCTCCGCAACGGACTGCTGGAGGCGGTCGGCGGTGGGACGCTGACGATCGCGAACGCCCTGGGCAACGGAGTCGGCGACGATAAGGCGATCTATGCCTTCGTGCCGGCGATGATCGAGTATTACCTGGGCGAGAAGCCGATACTGGCGCAGGTGCCGACGTGGATATGTGCTGAACGCGCGCAGCGTGACTACGTTCTCGACCATCTGGCCGAGCTGGTGGTGAAGCCGATTGACGGGTTCGGCGGGATCGGCGTCGTCATCGGTCCGGAAGCGACTGAGGAAGCGCTCGAGGCCCGTCGACGCGAACTACGCACCCAGCCGGAGCGCTTCATCGCCCAGGAGACGATCGCGCTGTCCACCCATCCGACGTTCGACGGTGACGGCCTGTATCCGCACCACGTCGATCTACGCGCCTTCGTGCATCTTCGCCCCGATGCGACGAATCACGTGACGGCCCAGGTGATGCCGGCCGGGTTGACGCGGGTAGCGGCCCGCGGATCGCGCATCGTGAATTCGTCGTCGGGGGGCGGCAGCAAGGACACCTGGATACTCACCGGCCGGGTCGGTCCGGCCACGGGCCCTGGTGCCTGCCCACACCAGGCCTCGGCGTAAGGGGAGGGAACCCAACGTGTGTGGTGTCTGCGGGGAGTTCCGCTTCGACGGGCGGGCGGCTGATGTCGGCGCGGTGGCCCGGATGGCCGACGCCATGGTGTCGCGGGGCCCGGATTCAAACGGTGTGGTCGCCCATGGGCCGATCGCGTTCGGGCATCGACGGTTGTCGATCATCGATCTGTCCGCGTGCGGTGCTCAACCGATGGTGGACAGCGACCTCGGGCTCACGCTGGTGTTCAACGGCTGCATTTACAACTACCAGGACCTGCGCTCGGAGTTGGAGGCCGTCGGTTATCGGTTCTTCTCCGCGGCCGACAGCGAGGTGGTGATCAAGGCGTTCCACCGGTGGGGCACCCGTTCCGTGGACCGCTTCAAGGGCATGTTCGCCTTTGCGATCGTGGACCGGGCGACGGGGGTAGTGACCCTCGCCCGCGACCGCCTCGGCATCAAGCCGCTGTATCTGGCCGAACGGCCGGGACGACTGCGGTTCGCGTCGACCGTGCGCGCCCTGCTGCGGGCCGGAGACGTCGACACCGAATTGGATCGTTACGCCTTGCACCACTACCTGAGCTTCCATTCGGTGGTTCCGGCGCCGCGCACCATGTACCGAGGTGTGCGGAAGCTGCCACCGGCGACGGTGCGGGTGATCCAGCCGGACGGCGCGCATACCGACACCGTTTATTGGACACCGGTTTTCGAGCGCGATCCACAACGGGCGTCGTGGAGCGATCGCGACTGGCAGGACGCGCTGATCGAGGCGCTGCGCACCGCGGTGGTACGGCGCATGGTCGCCGACGTCCCAGTGGGTGTGCTGCTGTCCGGCGGCATCGACTCGTCGATCGTGGTGGCACTGCTGGCCGAGCAGGGCCAGCGAGGATTGGCCACGTTCTCGATCGGCTTCGACTCGGTCGGCGGCGAATCGGGTGACGAGTATTCCTACTCGGATCTGGTGGCCGAGACTTTCGGCACCGATCATCACCGCATCCACATCGATGGCTCGCGGTTGCTGCCCGCGGTACCGAAAACCATTGCTGCCATGAGCGAACCGATGGTCAGCCATGACTGCGTGGCCTTCTATCTGCTCTCCGAGGAAGTCAGCAAGTCGGTAAAGGTGGTGCAGTCCGGTCAGGGTGCCGACGAGATCCTGGCCGGTTACGACTGGTACCCGCCGCTGGCCACCGTCGCCCGCGAACGGACTACCGAGGCATATGCCAAGGTGTTCTTCGACCGCAGCCACGCCGACGTGCTCGACATCTTCGCGCCCGAATACGCGATGGCGGAGCACGATCCGAGTTGGGAGTTCGTCAGGACCCACCAGAGCCGTCCAGGCGCCGAGACCGCCGTCGACGCGGCCTTGCGGCTCGATACTCAGGTGATGCTCGTCGAGGACCCGGTCAAGCGGGTCGACACCATGACAATGGCGTGGGGGCTGGAGGCCAGAGTGCCCTTCCTCGACCACGACTTCGTCGAACTCGCCGCAGCCTGTCCCGCCGACCTGAAACTGGCGTCGGGCGGCAAGGGGGTGCTCAAGGACGCATCGCGGGCGCTGCTGCCCGCCCAGGTCATCGACCGGACCAAGGGGTACTTCCCCGTCCCAGGCATCCGTCATCTGCACAGCGAGATGATGGACATGGTGCGCGACGCACTCACCAACGACGCCGCTCGGACGCGTGGACTCTACCGTCGGGCAACACTGGACAAGCTCTTGGCCGAACCCAACGCGACGCGAACTACCTTGGGCTCCAACGCATTGTGGCAACTGGCGGTGCTCGAGATGTGGCTGCAGAGCATGGAAGATCGCTGATCCCGTGACCCAGCATGTCCGCGCTACCTACGGGGCGTCGCTCTCGCCGGACGCGACCGCCTTCGCCTGCCTCGTCGACGACGGCGGGAACCCGCGCGCCGTTCAGCGCTTCCTGCGCGGCTGGCGGGCCAGCTCATCGCGCGACGTGGAGTTGCCCGTCGACGGTCCGGTCACCAAGGTCATCCACTCAGCCGACGGCCACTGGCTGGCCTGTGAGGTCGCACCCCACGGGGGTACCCGCACCCAGATCTGGTTGGTGACCACCGATCCCGACGACCGCGATGCGCGCCGCATCGATCAGTGGCCGACCGGCCTACCGCAGGGGACGGCCCAGTTGATCGGCTGGGACGGCGTTCAGGTGGCGGCCATCCTCACCGGTCAGGACGGCGTCGGCAGTTCGTGTCTGATCAACCCGACCGACGGCACCACCACCGTGCTGGACCGCCGATCCGGCGGCAAGCTCGTGGACTCGTGGGCCGGTGCCGCACTCGTGCGGGTCGGACCGCGGGGTTACCGCGACCTGGTGCTGCTGCACGGGCTGACTGAGATCGCGCTACTGCCATCGGATCCCGGTGCCACCACCGACGCCGGGGTGATTCTCGACGACCACCAACCCCGTCGGCTGAGGTCCGGCCTAAATGGTGAGTCGTTGACCCTCTACCGCCCGGCGAAGACCTATCCCGTCAACAGCACACGAGGCTACGTCCGTGCCCTGGTCCGCAGCGACAACGGTGCCGAGCACGCTCGGCTGGTCGAACTGACCGTCACACAGGACGGTGTGTCCTACCACGTCGTGGCCGAGCGCCCCGGCTACGACTTGGACGAGTTCGCCGTCAGCGACGACCTCTCGACCGTAGCTTTGCTGTGGAACATCAATGGCTGCAGCGAGTTGCAGGTGCTCGAATACGCCGACTACACCTTGAGCGAGCCGATCCCGCTGCCCGGCCCGGTGGCCGGCGAGCTCAGCATCAGCGCGGGCGGATCCATGGTGGCGATGACGGTACAGGGGCCGTCCATGCCGCGAACGGTCGAGCTCGTCGACCCGCGGTCACGAGAATGGGAACGCATCGACCGCGAGCCCGGAGGCGGAAGTGTCGCCGGGCATCCCCGGCTGGTGACGGTGGGCGCCCGGGACGGGCTCGAGCTCAAGGCGTGGCTCTACGAACCATCGGGTGGCCGACGCGCGGCAGCGATGATCTTTCTGCACGGCGGCCCAGAGGGGCAGGCCCGCCCGGATTACAGCGAGATATTCCCCGAGATGCTCGATGCGGGAATCGCCGTGCTGGCGCCCAATGTGCGCGGCTCGGGCGGGTTCGGCCGCAGCTTCTCCCACGCCGACGACAAGCAGCTTCGCTTCGCCGCCATCGACGACGTGGCAGACTGTGCGCGCTATCTGGTCGAAGGAGGCCTTGCTGTCAACAGTCGAATTGCCTGCTGCGGCTGGTCTTACGGTGGTTATCTGACGCAGGCAGCGCTGAGCTTCCATCCCGAACTGTTCGCCGCGGGCATCAGCATCTGCGGCATGAGCGACCTGGGCACGTTCTACCGCAACACCGATTCGTGGATTGCGGCCGAGGCCTATCCAAAATACGGCCATCCGATTAACGACCGCGATCTGCTCGATCGGCTCTCACCTCTGCTGCGCGTCGAGACACTAACCGCGCCACTGCTATTGGTGCACGGCGGCAACGACACCAATGTGCCCCCGAGTGAGTCCAGGCAATTGTTCGACGCGCTCAAACAACTGGGTCGGCGGGTCGAGTGTCTCATCTTCGACGATGAGGGGCACGCGATAGTCAAGCGCGCGAACCGCGCCGTGTTGGTCGCCGCCATCCGAGAATGGCTTACCCAGGCATTTCGCAACCACGACTTCGATGTGACGCGAAGCTCCGCCTAATCGTGCGCGCTGGGTGACGCGATAGGCCGCCGCGCCCTGATAGTGGATCTGCGCGTCC
>DASYBR010000218.1:0-13162 GCA_036500645.1 Mycobacterium sp.
CACCGGATGGGGCTGACCTCCGAGCTGGAGGGCCACAATCTCATGGACGTGACGCGCCCGCTGATCTCCGACCCGTTCGAGGCGCGGGAAGTGGCCGAGCATGTGCGGGACCTGCTGGTGGGCGGCGAGGGCATGCGGATGGAGGTCGACGCCGGGGGCGCCACGGTGCTGCTGCGGACGCTGCCGTTGGTGGTGCACGGCGTCAGCGCCGGTGCCGCGGTACTCATCCGCGACGTCACGGAGGTGAAGCGCCGCGACCGGGCCTTGATATCCAAGGACGCCACCATCCGCGAGATCCACCACCGGGTGAAGAACAACCTGCAAACCGTGGCGGCGCTGCTGCGCCTGCAGGCGCGCCGGACCGTCAATGCCGAAGGGCGCGAAGCCCTGATCGAGTCGGTGCGGCGGGTGTCGTCGATCGCCCTGGTCCACGACGCGCTGTCAATGTCGGTGGACGAGCAGGTGAATCTCGACGAGGTGATCGACCGGATCCTGCCGATCATGAACGATGTGGCGTCGGTGGACCGGCCGATCCGGATCAACCGGGTCGGCGACCTGGGGGTGCTGGACTCCGACCGGGCGACGGCCCTGATCATGGTCATCACCGAACTGGTTCAGAATGCGATCGAGCATGCCTTCGACCCCGCTGCCCAGGAAGGGTCGGTGACCATTAGGGCCGAGCGCTCGGCGCGCTGGCTCGACGTCGTGGTGCACGACGACGGGCGCGGGCTGCCCGAGGGGTTCAGCCTGGAGTCGTCCGACAGCCTCGGTCTGCAGATCGTGCGGACCCTGGTGTCGGCCGAGCTCGACGGCACGCTGGGCATGCGGCAGGGCTCCGCCCGCGGCACCGATGTGGTGCTGCGGGTGCCGATCGGTCGCCGGGCCCGGCTGCCGCTGTAAATGCGTACGCAAGAGTGCGGCCCCGACAGTTGTCGAGGCCGCGTCCCCACGCAAGAGCGCGGCCCCGACAGTTGTCGAGGCCGCACTCTGTCTGCGCTAACTGGGTCAGACTCCGCTGCGGGCCTTCGTCCGGGCGTTGCGACGCTTAAGTGCGCGCCGCTCGTCTTCGCTCATGCCGCCCCAGACGCCCGAGTCCTGGCCAGTATTCAGGGCCCAGCCGAGACACTCTGTGGTCACCGAGCACCGATTGCAAACCAGTTTCGCGTCAGCGATCTGCGCGAGCGCCGGGCCGCTATTCCCTACCGGGAAGAACAGCTCCGGGTCCTCGTCGCGACAGACCGCCTTGTGGCGCCAATCCATACGTTGTTACTCCTCACTGAGTGCGCAGCAAGGCGCACGGCCAATTTTCTTCGGCTGTTAACCCGTGCATAAGAAAAGGGGCCGTACCCCTACACAACTTTCTGCATGCAACCTTTCGATCGTTTCACAGGCTCGACGGATGTCAATAGTGTGAGTTCGCTCGTGGGCTATCTCACTTAGACCATTCCGTAGCCGAGCCCTTACTCCGTTGTACTACACTGACGGGCCACTCTTCGATGAGATTTTCGTCGCTCGATCCGCCGCGTTTTCGTTACCGCAGGTCAGAGGCGTGTTTCCGAGGAGGGGCGACTACCGCCAATGCGTCCGGAACCGCCTTGAACGTCATTGTTTCGCGCACGCCGAGGTAATCCCCGTCGAACTGGCAGGCGACCGGGCCGCCGGACGAGGTAATTCGCAGGCTGGGCAGGTCGTCCTCGGTGACGAGGTGGTTGAACTCGAACTTGGGCCGATTCGCAAACATCTGCCGGACGATTCGCAGCGTGGGAATCGGTTTCATGTTGGTGGGGGCGAACACCCCCAACCCCGACTCGAAGCTGCAGCCGGGATTGGTCCACACCGGCCGTTCGTTGGCGAACGTCCACGGACTGGAGTTCGACACGAATGCGAAGCTAACGCCAGGAATCGGCTCGCGGCCGGGAAGTTCGAGGGTGAGCATCGGTTCCCTGCGCGTGTAGCCCCAGACGGCGGGCACCGCCGCACGGATGTACCGCCACGCCGTCACCTTGCCGCCCTTGTCGCGTTCGGCCTCGACCGCGGCCACCACCTCCGCGTCGACGCCCATTCCGGTGTTGAACACGGCCCACCGCTCGCCGCAGTCGATCAGGCCGATCCGCCGCCAGGCGCCGCGCAGGCGATAGTCGTCCAGCAGCTGGATCAGCTGGTTGGTCGCCGCGACCGGGTCCCGGGAGATCCCCAGCGATCGTGCGAGCACATTCGCTGAACCACCGGGCACGACCGCGACGGCCGGCACGTGACCCATCGTCATCGACGTGGGGGAGCCGGGCCGGCCCAGCAGGCCGTTGACCACCCCGCTCACGGTGCCGTCCCCGCCGTGGACGACGACGAGGTCGACGCCGTCCGCGACCGCCTTCTCCGCGAGTTCGGCGCCGTGACCGCGGTGGTTGGTGTGTTCGACGGTGAGCTGCAGGCGGCTTTTGAGCGCGTGCGCGAGCAGGTCGCGACCGGCCGGAGTGGTCGAGGTCGCTGTGGGGTTGACGATCAGCACGGCACGCATGAGGCACGAGCTTATGCGGGCGCGTTAAGGCTTCGCTGTGGGGAACCGCCCGCGTCCGGAGGTGAAGCCGGCGCGCTGACTACGCTTGCGGCGTGAACCCAGGTGTCCCCCCGTCGGCCGTGCGTGGCGCAGGCATCATCGTGGCGCTGCAGGGAGTGCTCGCGCTGGTGGTGGCGGTGGTGCTGGTGGTGCGGGGGATCACGGGAGCCGAGCAGCGAGTGGTCAGCGGCCTGGGCACGGCGGCCTGGTTCGCCGTGATCGGCGGCGTGGTAGCGGCCGCCGGGCGTGCGCTGGTGATCGGAAAGCGTTGGGGCCGTGGGCTGGCCGTGTTCACCCAACTGCTGCTACTGCCCGTGACGTGGTACCTCGCGGTGGGGTCGCACCGGCCCGCCTTCGGGATCCCCGCAGGGGTCGTGGCGCTGACGGTGTTGGCTTTGCTGTTCAGCCCCGCGGCGGTGCGCTGGACGGCCCGCCGCGATCAGGGCGACTCCGCCAGCTCGGCCAGGCGCGAACCCGACAACCGGTAGGTGATCCACTCGCGCTGGGGTTGTCCGCCCAGCCCGTCGTACAGCGCGATGGCGTCGACATTCCAGTTCAGCACCGCCCAGGACAACCGCGTGTAGCCACGGTCGACGCATTCACCGGCCAGCGCCGCCAGCAGTGCGCGGGCCAACCCGCGGCGGCGAAAGTCCGGGCGCACGAACAGGTCTTCGAGGTAGATGCCCGCCACACCATCCCACGTGGAGAAGTTGACGAACCACAGTGCCATTGCGGCGATCTCGCCATCGACTTCCGCGACGTGCCCGTGCACCGTTGGAACGACACCGAAAAGCGCAGCCGCCATGTGTTGTTCGGTGACGGTGCATTCGTCCGCGGCATGCTCGAATTCGGCCAGCGCTTGGATCATTTCGACGATCGCGGCGACGTCGCGCGGTGTGGCGCCGCGAATCATTGCTGTACTTCCAGGGCATTGAGTATCGTCGCGAATTTCGTTGTGGTTTCCGCGACTTCCTCGTCGGGGTCGGACTCTGCGACGATGCCGCCGCCGGCGCGCGCGGTCGCCGTGCGCCGGTCCGCCGACAGCTGCGCGCAGCGGATGGAGACCACCCAACGGCCGTCGCCTCGGGCGTCGCACCACCCGACGGCTCCCGCGTAGAAGCCGCGGTCGCCTTCCAACTCGGCGATGAGCTCGGTCGCCGCCTTGGTCGGCACCCCGCCGACCGCCGGAGTCGGGTGCAGCGCCAACGCCAAATCGATTGCGGTGGTTGATGTATCGCGCAGCCGGCCGCTGATCGGTGTGCACAGATGCCAGACCGTCGCGGTGCGGCTCAGTTCGGGCTCCGGGGCGATCGACAGCTGGTCGCACAGTGGCTCCAGGGCCTCCTGAATGGTCTCGATCACCAGGCGATGCTCGTGCCGGTTCTTGGCAGACGCGGCCAGCGTCGCGCCGTTGGCCGCATCGATCTCCGGGTCCGCGGCGCGGGGAGCCGAGCCGGCGAACGGCCGGCACGTGACCCGGTCGCCGGAGCGTGCCACCAGGAGTTCCGGGCTGGCGCCCACCAGCGCGGCGCCCGCGTAGTCCTCGCCGGCGCCGGTCAGGTCGACGAGGTAGCCATATGCGGCCGGGTCCGCGGCGATGAGCCGGCGCAGGATGACACGGGCATCCAACGGGGCATCCGCGACCAGCCGCAACTCGCGCGCCAGCACCACCTTGTGCAGCGGGCTGTCGGCGGCGGCGAGCTGGGCGACGGCCCGGCTGATCCGGCCGCGGTAGTCGGCCGGGGGCGGGACGGCGGCCGCAATGCGCGCCGTCGGCAGCGGGCCGGTCGGCCAGTCCGGCGGTCCGTCGGAGTAGCGCACGGCACCCGGCGTCAGCAGTGCGGCGGGTCGGTGCACGTCAAAAGGTAACGCACCCAACACTATTGGCACCGCCGCGGATCGCAGTGCCGCCTGCGCCGCGCCCAATTCGCAGTAGCGCTCCCGCACCTTGTCGGCGATCAGAGTTTGCGTCGGCCCGCTCAGGACGAACGGGGGTTCGGTGTTCACTGACCGGTCAACCCGAGCGCCCTGAGCTGTTGCACCCCATGCTCAAACCCGCAGACCGCGATGGACGCGGTGATCATGCCGAAGCGACTTCCTTCTTCGAGCGGCAACTCGATCCAGCGCGTGATCACCGCGCGGGAGAAGTGGCCGTGGCCGACGAACACCACGTCGCGCGTTTCCATGTTCTCCAGTGCACGGGCGACGGCCCGGTCTGCGCGCTCGCTGACTTGCGCGACGCTCTCGCCGCCGGGGCACCCGTGCGTCCACACCGTCCAATCCGGCATCGTTTCGTGGATCTGCGCCGTGGTCAGGCCTTCGTAAGAGCCGTAGTCCCATTCGGCGAGCAGCGGAGACACCTCGTCGACGGTCAGCCCGGCCAGCTCGGCGGTGTCCAGCGCGCGTTTGCGTGGGCTGCTGATCACCAGTGGGTCAACAAGATTGAGTTCATCCAGCTTCGAGCTGGCCAGCTTGGCCTGCGTGCGGCCGACGTCGGTCAACTCGATCTCGCTGCGGCCGGTGTGTTGGCCCGATTTCGACCACTCGGTCTCGCCGTGGCGCAGCAGCACCAGTCGATTGTCATGCAAGCCCATGTCGACTGATTCTGCCCGACGACATGCTCGGACCGCTGGCCGAAGCGTTCGGCTTGCGAACGTGCCAGGATGGGCACTGAAACCGCGAGTCGAGAGGAGGGGTGGGCGCTCGTGACTAGAACGACCCGGGTATTGGCGGTGGCCAACCAGAAGGGCGGTGTAGCCAAGACGACCACGGTTGCCTCGCTGGGCGCGGCGATGGTGGACGCGGGCAAGCAAGTGTTGCTGGTCGACCTCGACCCGCAGGGCTGTCTGACCTTCTCGCTCGGCCAGGATCCCGACAAACTACCGGTGTCCGTGCACGAGGTGTTGCTCGGTGAGGTCGAGCCGAATGCCGCGCTGGTCGAGACCATCGAAGGCATGACGCTCCTGCCGGCCAACATCGATCTGGCGGGGGCCGAGGCGATGCTGCTGATGCGGGCCGGGCGCGAGTACGCGCTCAAACGCGCGCTGGCCAAACTCTCCGACCAGTTCGACGTGATCGTCATCGACTGTCCGCCGTCGCTGGGTGTGCTCACCCTCAACGGGTTGACGGCCGCCGGGGAGGTAATCGTGCCGCTGCAGTGCGAGACGCTTGCGCATCGCGGCGTCGGCCAGTTCCTGCGCACGGTCGCCGACGTCCAGCAGATCACCAACCCTGATCTGCGGCTGCTCGGAGCATTGCCGACGCTGTACGACTCGCGGACCACCCACACCCGCGACGTGTTGCTCGACGTCGCTGACCGCTACAGCCTTCCGGTGCTGGCCCCGCCGATTCCGCGGACGGTCCGTTTCGCCGAGGCCAGTGCCTCGGGCTCGTCGGTGATGGCCGGGCGCAAGAACAAAGGCGCCATCGCGTACGGCGAGCTGGCGCAGGCGCTGCTCAAGCACTGGAAGACCGGCAAGGCGCTGCCGACGTTCGCCGTCGAGGTTTAGTGGCGATCGCCAGCGCGGCGTAGCCGGGCGCTGCGGGTCGCCACCGTCGGATGTAGTCGTTTATCCCAGGGCGGCCACGGTGTCGCCGCGCTGCTCGAACACCCGGGAGCCGGAAACGGTCGAAACCACGGGCTTTCCGGGGGTACCAGGCGCCCGGTCCACCGGAATGTAGCGCTCGTTGGCGCCGCTGACCGGATCGTAGACGCCGATCGCGCCGGTGACCGGCACCAGCAGCCGGCCCGCCATCATCACCCCGGGCCCCAGCGGCGCGGCCGTGTCGCCTGCGGCGATGGTGTAGCGCAGGGTCAGACTGTTCGCCTCGAAGACCATCAGGGAATCGCCGGTCCACCAGGTGATCAGGTTGCCCGCGTGCGAGATCGCCGCCGCGGGCGACGGCGGCTTGGGCACGAGTGTGCTCGACACTGTCGCGCCGGTCTCGTCGATCACCTCAACCCGGGGCTGCGGTGCCGGCAGGTACACCGCGGTGTTGTTCTCCCAGACGGTCAGCACGCGGGCACCCGAATCCGGCTTGATCCCGGGTTCGGACACGATGTGCTGCTGGGGTTCGTCGTCTTCCTTGCCGGGGTGCAGCAGCACCAGCCGCAGGTCAGCCTGGCTCACGCAGCTTTCCAGCACCGAGACCGCTGACGAGCTGGCCGCCGCAGAGACCAGTCGGCATCCCGAATGCAGTCCGCGCGCAGAGGGTTTCACCCGGGCGTCGGTCTCGCCGTAGGCCAGCATCCGGACCATGTCCGAGCGCCACAGCTCCAGACGGGTGTCGCCGTAAGACAACACGGTCGTGCCGTCGGACGAGAGCTGCACGTGCGGGTCGGCATAGCCACTGCGGGCCGGACCGCGGCGGCCGGTCGATCCGTCCAGCGTGCTCACCTGCCCGCAGCCGCGGTCGTCGCGGTAGACCGCGACGGCGTAGCGGTACAGCCAGGAGACCCCGCAAAGGTCGGTGTCGCGGGAGTAGCTCCACCGCGATTGGCCGGTGCCCTGATCACGACCCTCGACCTGGCGGCCGTCGCCGGTGATGACCGTCCCGCCGACAGCCAGCGGGGAGGTGGTGGCGGGGCTGCTGGCAGACCACAGCTGCTTCAGGTTCGCAGGCACCTGCCGGGCCGGCGTGGGGTTGGTAGCTGGAACCGTGGCCGGCCGACTGATGGTGGCCCGGGCGTCGCTGGTCCACCAGATCAGCGCCGCCGTCAGGGCGACGACGGCCACGATCGCCGCGGCGGCCACGATATCGCCCTTGGTGCGGCGTTCGGGTCTGACCATGCGTCAGCGTGGCGCTTTAGTTGCCGTTGGTGGCCGCGCCGGCTGCTGTGGCGTCCGAGGGCTTGCGGCGCCGACGACGGCGCCGGTTCGTTGCGGGACTGCCCGGGGGAGCGCTGGATGGCGTCTCCGCGAGGGTGTCGCCCTTGCCGTCGCCGCCGGCCGCGGAGCCCGACGGGTGCGCGGTGACGGGCTGGCCGCCGCGGGTGCGCCGCCGCCCGCCGGAACGTGCCCGAGCGGGCCCTTCCCGCTTCTGGCCGTCGCGATCGCTGCTCTTGCGTTGGCCCTGCGACTTTCGCGGCGTACCCACCTTGCCTGCGGCTTCGGCGGGGATGCCCAGCTCGGCGTACAGGTGCGGCGAGCTGGAGTATGTCTCGGCGGGCTCCGGGCAGTCCAGCTTCAGTGCCTTGTCGATCGACGACCACCGGGGCAGTTCGTCCCAGTCCACCAGCGTGACCGCGACCCCGGTCTTGCCGGCGCGCCCGGTGCGCCCGATGCGGTGCACGTAGGCCTGCTCGTCCTCGGGGATCTGGTAATTGACGACGTGCGTGACGTCGTCGATGTCGATGCCGCGGGCGGCGACGTCGGTGGCGACCAGGACGTCGACGTCGCCCGTCCTAAAAGCCTTGAGCGCCTTCTCGCGTGCCGCCTGCCCGAGGTCGCCGTGCACGGCGCCGACCTTGAAGCCGCGCTCGGCCAGCTCGTCGGCGACCTTCTGGGCGGTGCGCTTGGTGCGGGTGAAGATCATGGTCGCGCCGCGGCTTTCGGCCTGCAGGATCCGGCTCACCATCTCGATCTTGTCCAGCGCGTGGGCGCGGTAGACGTACTGCGTGGTCGTGTCGTGGGTGGCTGCCGAATGCGGAGCCTCGGCCCGGATGTGTGTCGGCTGGTTCATGAAGGTGCGGGCCAGCGTGATGATCGGGTCCGGCATGGTCGCCGAGAACAACATCGACTGCCGGTCGGCGGGGATCTGCCGCAGGATGCGCTCGATGTCGGGCAAAAAGCCCAGGTCCAGCATTTCGTCGGCCTCGTCGAGCACCAGCACGGACAATCCGCCGAGCTGCAAGTGGTTCTGCTGAGACAGGTCGAGCAGCCGGCCCGGCGTGCCCACCACGACGTCGGCGCCAGCCTGCAACGCCTCGATCTGCGGTTCGTAGGCGCGGCCGCCGTAGATGGCGACGACGGACAGCCGACGGCCGTCTTCGGCGATCAGGTGCTTGGCGGCGGTGGCCAGGTCCTCGGTCACCTGCATGCACAGCTCTCGGGTGGGCACCACGATCAGCGCGCGCGGGGTGCCGTTGAGCGGCCGCGCGCCGGCTTCGGTGGTGATGCGCTGCAGCAGGGGCACGCCGAAGGCGAAAGTCTTGCCCATGCCGGTCCGGGCCTGACCGATCACGTCGTCGCCGGCGAGCGCCAGCGGCAGGGTCAGTTCTTGGATGGCGAAGGGGCGTTCGATCCCTTTTTGCGTGAGTGCGCGGACGATTTCGTCGCGGACGCCTAGCTCGGCGAATGTTGGTTGTTGGGTGGTTAGTTCAGTTGTGCTTGTCAGTGTGGACATGCGTGGGTAGTAAGCCTTTCGGTGACGTATCGGTCGATGTCGGTGTTCTCTGTCGCGGTCACGCGCGCACGAGTTCCGACTCCGAATACGTCGCCGAGTCGCGGGCCCCTGCTCAAATTTGGTCGGGCCAGCTGTGCACGCACATTTCGCCGATAGCAGCTTGTCAAAACAAAAATGGAGCAAATACAGCCGCTATCTACGTACATGATAGCTGGTCGACAGCTGGCACCCATTTTTTGCTAAGTCCGCCGACTAGAGTGTTGCCATGACTCGGCCCTCTGCCCAGCCCTCTGCCGCCGACCAGGTCGACGATTCGAACGCCTCCCGACTGTCGGCCGATCACCCGGGTGTCAACGAGTTGTTCGCGATCCTGGCTTACGGCGAGATCGCCGCGTTCTACCGTCTCACCGACGAGGCCAGGATGGCCCCTGACCTGCGCGGACGGATCTCGATGGCGAGCATGGCCGCCGCTGAGATGCAGCACTACGAGCTGCTGCGCGACGCCATGCAAGGCCGGGGTGTCGACGTGGTCGCGGCGATGTCCAAGTACGTCTCGGCGCTGGAGAACTACCACCGGCTGACGATGCCCAGCACCTGGCTGGAAGCGTTGGTGAAGACCTATGTCGGTGACGCCCTGGCCGCCGACTTGTACCTGGAGATCGCCGACGGATTGCCCGACGAGATCGCCGACGTGGTTCGGGCGGCGTTGTCGGAAACCGGGCACTCGCAGTTCGTCATCGCCGAGGTGCGCGCCGCGGTGACCTCCAGCGGCAAGCAGCGCAGCCGGCTGGCGCTGTGGTCCCGACGGCTGTTCGGCGAGGCGATCACCCAGGCGCAGTACCTGCTGGCCGACCACGACGAACTCGTCGACCTGGTGGTTTCGGGCGCCGGTGGCCTGGGCCAGCTCAGCGCATTCTTCGATCGCCTGCAGCAGACGCACGACCGGCGGATGCGCGAACTCGGCCTGAGTTGAGGCTCAGCGCGTGCAGGTCGCCAGGCTGGAGTTGTTCATCGAGGCGACGATCATCTGACCGGCGGCATTGACGACCGAGCAGTTGAGCTGGCCTAAGAAACTGGTCGCGACCACAGACTCGGTCTGCACCCCGGGATTCAGGACGACCATCTTCGTCCATGGCAGCGACACGTTGAACTCGGTCTGCGGGTAGCCGCGCGCGTCGGTGTAGACGACGTTCACCAGGTCGAGCAGCTGCTTCGTCCCGGTCACGTTGTAGACCACGGTGCGCGGGTTGAGCCCGGCCGTCGGCGGTTGAACGGGTGCGATGGCGGGCGGGGCGGCGGTCGGCGTTCCGGCGGGCCCCATGCCGGGTGCGGCGCTGGGCGGAGGCACAGTGGTGAACGTCTCCGGCGGCAGTTGTGGCACGCGCGAGGGGCTCGGGGACGCGCTGGGTGGAACGGACGCCTTCGTCGTCGCCGGCGCCGAGGTAACCGGGTGCGGAACCGGCGCGCCCACGGTGGCCTTTGTTGACGCGCTGTCGCCGCTGTTCAGGATGACGGCGGCGGCGACGGCGCCGAGGGCCACCACGGCGCCGAGAATCGCCGTGACGGGACGCCTGCGGGGATCCGCCGGCCAGCCCGTCCAGCTGTAGTCGTCGTTCTCGTCGTATTCGTTCTCGTGGTCGCCGTAGATCTCCTCGACTTCGTCCTCGGGATAGTTCCGGACCCGGTCGTCGAGGCGGGGCAAAGAAGTGGTACCCATGGTGCCGAAGTTAGCCATGTGACAACACAGAGTGGGTCTCGGGCGCGGGTGTGAGCTGACCTGGAAGCTAATCGTTATCGCTTCGCGACCGGCGTTTCGCTCACCGCGAACTGCGTCCAGGGGGCTGTCGGCGGTGTCGGGCCGCGGCGTCTACTAGCCTTTTGCTGACAGGCCCGCGACTTCAATACCAACGTAAGGGGTGACCGTGGAGGTCAAGATCGGTATCTCGGAGAGTCCGCGCGAGTTGGTCCTCGCCAGTGCGCAGACGCCCGCCGAAGTCGAGGAACTGGTCGGTGCCGCCCTGAACGACGGATCGGGCCTGCTGAAGCTGAGTGACGAGCGGGGCCGTCGCTTCCTCATCCACACCTCGAAGATCGCCTACGTCGAAATCGGTGTCGCCGACGCGCGTCGGGTCGGTTTCGGGATCGGCGCGGACTCCGGGAAGCACGCCACCAAGGGCGCTAAAGGCGAGTAAGCGGTACGTGTGACAGCCCGCCCCAGGCGAACTGGACGGTGCCCTCGACGGCGTCCGACTTGGAGATCGGCCGGTCGGAATCGAGCCAGTACCTGGCGCAGTCGACGCTGATTCCGACCAGTCCGACCGCGATCATCCGGGCGCGGTGCGGGTCCAGCCCGGAATCCTCACTGATCAGGGCGAAAACGGCGTCGATGCACGATTCGGTGGCGACGCGCACCTGGGCGGCCACCTCCGGTTCGGTGACGTAATCGTTCTCGAAGATCAGCCGGTATCCCTGGCTGTCGTGCTCGATGAAGTCGAAGAAAGCCTGCACCGCCGAGTGCAACCGGCGCCGGTTGTCGGTGGTGGTGTTCAACGCCTGCTGGACGCCCGAGACGAGATTCTCGACGTGCCGTGCGAGCACGGCCAGGTACAGCTCCAACTTGCTCGAGAAGTGTTGATACAGAACCGGTTTGCTGACTCCTGCCCGGTCGGCGATCTCGTCCATCCCGGCCGCATGGTAGCCGCGGTCGACGAAGACGTCGCTGGCGACAACAAGCAATTGGCCACGACGCTCGTCCCGGGGCAGCCGGTTGCCGCGCCGGCTCGGAGCCGCCCCGCCGTCGGCCGGTCGACCGCGATCAGCCGATCTGACGGCGCGCCGTGCAGGCGGCTTGGCGAGTTCGCTCATCGAGTCCTCATCTGATTAGTCGGCGAGCGGCCATCGGAATCGGGGCCGGCCGCGCGCGGCTCGTTGCACAGACATTACTACCCGCGAGGTGTTCGTGACCGCCATCACCGTCGGCACCGGGCACCGAGCCCCCTGGCGGAAACTGGCAGAAAGCGGTGTCGGGAGGGGCATTCGGGCGCGCCAAGGTGGCCTCCCTGGCCAGCTGTGCCATCCTGGGAAAATGACGTCCCAGCGGCCTACGCGTGGCTCTGGTCGGGTGCCGGTGCTGCGCGACGAGTGGCGAGAACCACTTCGGGCCCTGCGTGACCCGACTGCCCGGGAGGCCGGACGAGTCCGGGCCGATCGCGACCGGCCGAATCAATGGCGCAAACAAACGCGGCTGGGACGGTTTATCTCCACCTACGGCTGGCGCGCGTACGCCTTGCCCGTTCTGGTGGTACTCACCGCGCTGGTGATCTATCAGACGGTGACCGGCACCGGTGCGCCGAAGCCGACTGCGAATCAGCCCGGGCAGGGTCCACCGGCTATCGGCGCGGTGGGCACCGCGATCATTGACGCCCCGCCGCGCGGTCTGGCGGCGTTCGATGCCAATCTGCCGGCCGGGACGCTGCCGGACGGCGGCCCGTTCACCGAAGCCGGTGACAAGACCTGGCATGTGGTGCCGGGCACCACGCCTCAGATCGGCCAGGGCACCGCCAAGGTGTTCAAGTACACAGTCGAGGTGGAAAACGGCATCGACCCCACCATGTTCGGTGGCGACGACGCTTTCGCCAACATGGTCGACCAGACCCTGGCAAACCCCAAGGGCTGGACGCACAATCCGCAGTTCGCGTTCGTCCGGATCGACGGGTCCGGTGGGGCCAAACCCGACTTTCGGATCTCGCTGGTGTCCCCGGTGACGGTCCGCGAGGGCTGCGGCTACGAATTCCGGCTCGAGACGTCGTGCTACAACCCGGTTTTCGGCGCCAACCGGGAGGCTCGGGTCTTCATCAACGAGGCGCGCTGGGTGCGCGGCGCGCTGTCCTTCCAGGGCGACGTGGGTTCCTACCGGCAGTATCTGATCAACCACGAGGTCGGCCACGCCATCGGCTACCTGCGCCACGAACCCTGCGACAAACCGGGCGGTCTGGCGCCGGTCATGATGCAGCAGACGTTCTCCACGTCCGACGACGACAACTCCAAGTTCGACCCGGAATACGTCAAGCCGGATGGCAAGACCTGCCGATTCAATCCCTGGCCGTACCCAATCGCCTGACTCAGCCCGGCGACGATGCGATCAGGCCAGGCGGGACTAGCCTCGGTGGGGTGTTGCCGCCGCTAGTTGAGCCGGCTGCCGAGCTGACCCGCGACGAGGTCGCTCGTTACAGCCGTCATCTCGTCATTCCCGATCTGGGTGTC
>DASYBR010000219.1:0-7852 GCA_036500645.1 Mycobacterium sp.
CATCGACTTCCCTTCGCCGGCCGAGCTGATCGCCAACGCCGTTGAAGACGAAGACGAAATGCTCGAAGCGGTAAGGCATGCCATCAACGCCGACACGCTGGGATACATCTCGCTGCGGAGTCTGATCGCCGCCACCGAGCAGCCGGCGTCGCGGTTGTGCACCGCCTGCTTCAACGGCCAGTACCCGATCGAACTGCCCGGGGAGACCGCATTGGGTAAGAACGTCATCGAGCACATGCTTTCCAACGCCGCGCGCGGCGCCGGGCTCGATGAACTGGCACCCGATGAAGTCCCAGTCGTTCACTGACGGAACGCGGTTGCGTTCTATCGACGACGTTTGATACCGGCGGTCAGCGGAGCCCGGTAGCCTTTATCGCGATGACGGATCCCGGAAACAGCCCCGGACGAAACCCAGGCAGCCAGGGCATCACCTATGCGACGGCTGGGGTGGACATTGAAGCCGGCGATCGCGCCGTCGAATTGTTCAAGCCGCTGGCGACGAAAGCCACCAGACCCGAGGTGCGAGGTGGGCTCGGCGGGTTCGCCGGGCTGTTCGCTCTGCGTGGCGATTACCGCGAGCCGCTGATGGCGGCCTCCACCGACGGCGTCGGGACCAAGCTGGCCGTTGCTCAGGCGATGGACAAGCACGACACCGTCGGCCTGGACCTGGTCGCGATGGTGGTAGACGACCTCGTGGTTTGCGGAGCTGAGCCGTTGTTCCTGCAGGACTACATCGCGGTCGGCCGGACGGTGCCGGAGCGCCTGAGCGCGATCGTTTCGGGCATCGCCGAGGGATGCGTGCGCGCCGGTTGCGCGTTGCTGGGCGGCGAGACGGCAGAACATCCCGGTCTGATGGAACCGGACCACTACGACATCTCGGCCACCGGTGTCGGTGTCGTCGAGGCTGACGACGTACTGGGGCCCGACCGCGTCAAGCCCGGGGACGTCATCATCGCGCTTGGCTCTTCCGGCCTGCACTCCAACGGATATTCGCTGGCGCGCACGGTGCTGCTCGAGATCGACCGGATGAACCTGGAAGGTTACGTCGAGGAGTTCGGCCGCACCCTGGGCGAAGAACTGTTGGAACCGACCCTGATCTACGCCAAAGACTGCCTGGCGCTGGCCGCCGAAACGCACGTCCGCACGTTTTGCCACGTCACAGGCGGTGGGCTGGCGGGCAACCTGCAACGCGTCATCCCGCACGGGTTGGTCGCCGAAGTCGACCGCGGCACATGGACGCCCGCGCCGGTGTTCGCGATGATCGCCCAGCGCGGCCGGGTGACGCGTGAGGAGATGGAGAAGACGTTCAACATGGGCGTCGGGATGGTCGCCGTCGTCGCACCCGAAGACACCGACCGGGCCCTGGCCATTCTGACCGCACGCCACTTGGACTGCTGGGTGCTGGGAACCGTCAACAAAGGCGGAAAAGGGACCCCACGGGTAAAAAAGGTCGGGCAACACCCGAGATTTTAAAAGGTTCGGACCTCAACGGAACTGACGCTGCGCCGGTGCCATAGCACCGGCGCAGCGTCGTTGGGTCTTAGCGGCGCCAGTCGTCCTGGTCGCCCCAGGAATCCTCGGGGGCGTCGTCATCCAACGGACTGGACTCCTCGCCCTCCGTTCCTGACAGTTCGCGCTGAAGCCGCTGAAAATCGGTCTGCGGGGAACTGTATTTGAGTTCTCGAGCAACCTTGGTCTGCTTTGCCTTAGCCCGGCCGCGGCCCATGGGGGAACCCCCTCGCGCAATAACGGAGCGGCCTAAACTAGGCGGCTCCGATCTCCTGGTGTCGTTATTGTCCTGCCGACAGTTTACCGTGCCTTACGGATGAGCGTCGGCCCCCCTGCCCGTCGTGGCGGACGTTATCGTTCATTATCCCGCACCGCCCCGCAACCGTTCAACGGCAAGCCGTCCCGCGCCGATCTGCTCGGAGGGCGGCACCGAATCGACGTCGATCACCGCCGCAACCGAACCCTGCGGACCGGTCGTCAGTCGAGTGTCCACCGGCAGCCCGCGCTTGACCAGAGCCAGGGCCACCGGCCCCAGATCCACGTGGTCGACCACGGTGCCCAGGCGGCCGATTGCGCGATTACCGGCGAGCACCGCATCACCCGTCGCGGGCCGGTCGACCGAGCCGTCAAGGTGCAGCAATACCAGCATCCGGGGCGGGCGGCCCAGGTTGTGCACCCGCGCGACCGTCTCCTGCCCGCGGTAGCAGCCTTTGTCCAGGTGAACGGCACCTTCCGTGGGCCCGCCGATCCACCCCACCTCGTGCGGAAGCGTGCGCTCGTCGGTGTCAACGCCCAGTCGCGGGCGCAGGGCCGGGATTCGGTGAACGACTCGGTGGGCTTCGAACGCCCACACCCCGGCCGAGCGCACACCGGCTCGCGTCAGGCGGCTCTGCCAGTCGGCCGAATCGGCGCGCGGCACGGCGAGGTCCAGCTCGATTTGGCCGTTGGTGGAGTCGGGCATCCGCCGCACAAAGCCGCCGCCGGCGGGGGTCGCGATCAGCTCGGCGGGCAGCGCGTCCACCCCAAGCGCATCGAGCACCGCTTGGTCGGCCAGTCGTGGTCCCAGCAACGAGAGCACCGCCACGTCGGCGCTGTCGGGGATGACCTCGGACCAGAACACCATCTTGCGCAGGTACCCGAGCAACGGCTCACCGCGCCACGGTTCGGTGTCGAGGTAGGTGACGCCACCCAGCTCGGTCTGGACCCAGTGATCTTCGACGCGGCCCTGGCCGTCGAGGCTGAGATTTTGTGTGCTGGCGCCGTCGGGGAGATCGCTGACGTGTTGGGTGGTCAGGCTGTGCAACCAGGTCTGCCGGTCTTTTCCGGTCAGGGTGAGCACCGCGCGGTGCGAGCGGTCCACCAGCACCGCGTCGGTCTCGGCCGCGCGCTGCTCGCCGAGCGGATCGCCGTAATGCCAGACGGCGCCCGCGTCGGGCCCGGAATCGGGTGCAGGGACTGCGTTCATGTGCGCCGCTCCTCATCGCTTCGCTCTGCGTCAACTCTACGGATCCGCCATTTCTTCCAACGACTGTGAAGCCAGCTTCACGTTCGTCGACGAGTGTGCGGCTGGCTTCACGTTCGCGACGGGCGTAGTCGAGGGACGGCTGCGCCAGTGATCGGCGACCCGCTGCGCCCGGCTTCGCCGCGCTTGCGATCGCCGATAAGCTTCTCGTCCATGGCGCGCCAGGCGGGAGTGGTCATCACACTGGACGGCGAAATACATTCGCCCGACGCGCCACTGCTGAGCGCCGACGACCTCGCGGCACTGCGCGGTGACGGAGTCTTCGAGACGCTGTTGGTTCGCGACGGCAGGGCCTGCCTCGTCGAGTCGCACCTGCAGCGACTGACCCAGTCCGCCCGGATGACGGACCTGCCCCAGCCCGATCTGCGGAGTTGGCGAAACGCGATCGAGCTGGCCACCCGGCAGTGGGCCGCGGACACCGCCGACGAAGGCGCGATGCGCCTGATCTACAGCCGCGGCCGGGAGAGCGGTCCGCCGCCGACCGCCTACGTGATGGTCCACCCCGTCCCGGAACGCGTGGCCGCGGTTCGGCGCGACGGGCTGGCCGCGATCACCCTGGACCGCGGATTGTCCGCCACCGGTATCGACGCCATGCCGTGGCTGCTGGTCGGCGCCAAAACGCTGTCCTACGCGGTCAACATGGCCGCCTTGCGTCATGCCGCCCGGCAAGGTGCCGGTGACGTCATCTTCGTCAGCTCCGACGGCTACATCCTGGAAGGCCCGCGTTCGACGGTGGTGATCGCCAGCGACGCGGAAGCCGGCGGAAACCTCTGCCTGCTGACGCCGCCGCCGTGGTACCCGATTCTGCGGGGCACCACCCAGCAGGCCCTCTTCGAGGTCGCGCGGGCGAAAGGGTATGACTGCGATTTCCGCGCGTTGCGGGTTTCCGATCTCCAAGCCGCGCAAGGGATTTGGCTCGTCTCCAGCATGACCTTGGCTGCCCGGGTGCACACCCTCGACGGTCGGCACCTGCCCAGATCTCCGCTGGCCGCCGAGTTCGCAGAACTGGTCGACTCGGCGATCGTCAGCGATCGCTGAACGCTGAATTCTGTTGTCGGCTTGCGGCATCGCGGGTACGGTCGGCCGTACACGAGGAAGGAGGTGGTCCGCGAAATTGATAGCTTCATGGACATGTGAGGTGGCTGCGCGCTAGCTGCACCGGCTTGCGAAGAGCTGGCGATGTAAGTGCGCTGGCGAATTCCCCGCAGTCACCCGGCCCCCGAGCTTCCGGTTTTGTCCAACCGGAGATTGGCTCGGGGGCCGCTCCATGTCGAAGGGGTTCCGTCGGCGTGTGTTCTCTTATAGATCTTCGGCGCGGCTGCGGTGACTTGCCGAATTTCCATGGCGTTCAGCGGGTTTCCCCAGCGGGCCGCTAACCGACGAACCGCGAGAGCCGCGCCGAGAGGTGAGGTACCAGGCCGCCGTCCGCGTCCACCCTTTCCTCGACGTAGGCCAGGTCGCCGCCTTCCACGATGCCGTAGAGCCGTTTGGCTCCCCCGACCAGCACTCCCGACCTGCTGCGGGCCAGCGCGTCCGTCACCAGTTCCCACGACGACTGGTTGCGCGGTCGGCCGTAGAACAATTCGACGTAGCCGGCCGAATGGGCCAACAACAGCTCGATCGCCTGGGATTCGCTGGGGTCGTCCGGATCGCGGACAAAGCGCCAGAAGCCCGTCTCGCGCAGGCCGCGGTCCTGGTAGTCGCCCGCCTCGTCAAGCCGCCAGGAGCGCGCCTCCCAGTTCAGGTAGTCGCCACCGTCGTGCGAAACCACGATCTGCTGGCCGAACCGGTAATCCCCGTCTTGTCCGCGGCCCTCGCCCTCTCCGCGCCACACGCCGACCAGCGGTAGCAACGCCAGCAACGCGTCGTTCAGGTTGGCGCCCTCGCGCAGGTTCGCGGTGTCGGCGGGAAGCGGCAGATCGTCGAAGGCGGGAATGTTGCGGCCCGCGGTCAACTTGGCGCGCGCAGCGGCGGCAGCCACCGCGCGGTCGCCGGAGGTGGCAGGGCCCAGTGGTTCGTCGGATGTCACGATTCGTCAGTGATGAGCCGGTAGAGCGCGTACAGGGCGAACCATGAAATCACCACGACCGCCGCGACCAGCATGATCTCGAAGAACAGCACCACGGGCACGAGTCTATTCGCCCCGACACAATGTGGTCAGGGGTAGCTGGTGTGTCAGGCGATCTTGACGTCGACCTCGTGAACACCGGCACCCGACGGTGCCACCACCGCGTTGCCGTTGCCCAACGCGGACAGCGCGCGCAGCGTCCAGGATCCCGGTGCGGCGAAGAACCGGAAGTCACCGGTGGCCGACGCGACGACCTCGGCGGTGAACTCGTCGGACGAGTCCAGCAAGCGCACGAATGCGCCGCCCACCGCTTGACCGTCGCGATCCACGACGCGGCCGGTGATCACTGTTTCCTTCTCCAGGTCGACGCTGGCGGGCAACGTCAGTCCTTGCTTGGGCGAAGAGCACATATCAGCTTCCCAACTCGATCGGGGCGCCCACCAGGGAGCCGTATTCCGTCCAACTGCCGTCGTAGTTCTTGACATTCCGATGCCCGAGTAATTCCTGCAGGACGAACCAGGTGTGCGACGAACGCTCACCGATCCGGCAGTACGCGATGGTCTCCTTCGTGCCGTCCAGTCCGGCGTCGGCGTACAGCTTGGCCAGCTCCTCGTCGGACTTGAAGGTGCCGTCCTCGTTGGCGGCCTTGCTCCACGGCACGTTGATCGCGCCGGGGACATGGCCTGGCCGTTGGCTCTGTTCCTGCGGCAGATGCGCGGGCGCCAGGATCTTGCCGGAGAACTCGTCGGGGGAGCGGACGTCGACCAGGTTCTTGACGTTGATCGCCGCGATGACGTCGTCGCGGAACGCCCTGATGCTGTTGTCGGGCGCGGCGGCCGTGTAGGAGGTAGCGGGCCTGCTGACGGTGTCGCCGGACAGCGCGCGGCCGTCGAGCTCCCACTTTTTGCGGCCGCCGTCGAGCAGCTTGACCTTGTCATGGCCGTACAGCTTGAAATACCAGTACGCGTAGGCCGCGAACCAGTTGTTGTTGCCGCCGTAGAGGACCACGGTGTCGTCGTTGGATACGCCGCGCTCGCTCAGCAGCTTCGAGAACTGCTGAGCGTCGACGAAGTCACGCTTGACCGGGTCCTGCAGATCGGAGCGCCAGTCGAGCTTGATCGCGCCGGCGAGGTGGGCAGAGTCGTAAACGCTGGTGTCCTCGTCGACCTCGACGAAGACGACACCTGCGGCGTCGAGATTGCTCTCAGCCCAGTCGACAGAGACCAGGACGTCGGAGCGTGCCATGCGGAGATCCTTTCAATAGCTTTAGTTGAAGAGCAGGTCAGACGGGGTGGGCGGGGACGCGGAACCGTGCCACCAACGGGTAGAGCTGGCACCCCAGACAGATGCCGAAGGCCGCGTTCAGGAACGCGGCGAGAAGCGCGCCGGCAGCGGCGACGACACCGAGCAGGAAGGCGCCCGCGGCGAATCCGACGGTTCCGACCACCGCGAAGATCAGGCCGACGAGCTGCGCGAATTTCAGCGGTGCGGCCGGCTCGCGTTCCCGGACCGGTCCCAATCGGGGTGCCACGATGCGGGCGAACAGCCGGCCGTAGGGGTGCTTGCGAGGTCCGGCGACGGCGCCGATGGCAAAAACGACGGCCTGTACGCCCAAAATGACAGCGGCCGCCAGCGGGCTGGCGGCCGAGACGACGAGCGCAACGATCAAGACCGCGGTCGTGATCCAAGCGGCAAACCTCGGTCCACGCACGTCGACGGTGGTGGGCTGGGTGCTGTTGCTGCTCGACACGGTACTGCTCCTCGATATGCCTGTTGCTTTGAAAACGGCCTGCTATTCGAAAAGGACGAAGTGGAGACGTGCCACGGCAAGGTTCCGGGGCAGCTCCGAGTGCTACGCGAGAATGCGCGGCTACTCAGCAGCTACAGCAACAACAACAGCCCGCGGTGCGGCACAGATCGACTGCGCGACGCTGGGTGAGCATGGGCTCAAGGCGGGCTGGCACGTCGGTCAGCTTACCTAATGACCCGGTGATCAGGCCAACCGCGGTTCGGAGGCTTCACGACTGCTTGAACCCGTCGAGCGCGATGGTTGCCCCATAGGTGATGCCTTCGATGATGACGTCGGAGCCCCGCGCCCCCTCGGTGGTGGGCGCTACGCCGAAGGGCAGCCGCTGATTGGGCAGTCTGGCGCTGAAGGCGTGCAGCACCGCGTCCCGTTTGTCGTCCGGGACGGTTTGGTTGGCCGTGTCACCCCCGGTGAGGACGCCGGTCGGGGTGATGACCAATGTCGCCTGGTCGTCCTGGGCGATGGACAGGTCCACCGACAGGCTGACCCGACGATCAAAGCCGGCGGACTTCGGCGTGCCGCTGAACACCAGCCCGCGGCTTCCCGAGATGCCCGACGCGGTGATGCCGCCGGTGGCGGTGTTGGTCTCCTTGGGCGGGGCCTCGACCATCAGGTCGTCGATGCCCAGGTAGCGGCCCAGATGCGTCGAGTCGATGATGATGCGGCTCTCGAGCTTGCCCACCGGAAGCTTCGCATCGGGCCTGATCAGCCAGGATGCGTACGTTAAATCGACCGAGTACATCGTGGCTTCCAGGGTGGCCCTGCCGGTCATCGAGTGATCGACGGCGTTCGCCTTGATCTCCAGCTGGTTGTAGTGGCCGCGCATCGCCTGCGGAATGAATGGGAACGCCACAATCGCGATGAACGGATCCGAGCCCAAGTTGGCGGCTTTGCGCACGGTGGACGACAGCCGATATTCGGCATAGATGCTGGTCCCGTAGTCGAC
>DASYBR010000220.1:0-7700 GCA_036500645.1 Mycobacterium sp.
CGGCGCAGTCGTCGGGGCCGATGCCGAGTCGTTCGCACGTGCCGGGCCGGAAGCAGTCCAACAGCACGTCGGCTTTGGCGGCCAGCTCCAGCAGCGCCCGGGGTTGTGTCTTGACGTCCAGGTCAACGATCCGCTTCCCCCGGTGCAGCAGATCGCGGTTCTCGGGCGGCATAGCTAAACCGCCCGCTTGGTGACGACCCGCTGCGCCCGGCTTCGCCGCGCTTGCGATCGCCACGTCCGCTTGGTGACGACCCGCTGCGCCCGGCCGTCGCACCCGCACCACGTCGGCTCCCAAGTCGGCCAGCACCATTCCGGTGTGCGGCCCCGGTCCGATCCCGCCGAGTTCGATAACCCGCACCCCGGCCAAGGGCCCGCTGCTGCCCACCGTGACTAGTTACCCTTCTTCACCTTCAGCACCCGCTCACGCAGCGCCTTGGTCGCGGAATCGATGGTCCCCTTGACGGCCCGCTTGAGCACGAACCCCGGCAGTGGAACGTTCGGGTCCGCGAGGATCTCGAACTTGACCAGGGTGTCGTTCCCTTTCGGCACCAGGGTGTATCTCCCGTCCTGCGCCTTCTGCTGGGAGGAGCTGACCAACGACCAGCTCACCTGGCTGTCGCCCCACGTATAGGCCACGACCTGTTCGTCGGTGATCCCCGCGACCTTGACCTTCATCTTGACCTTGCTCGGCCGCCCGTCGCCTCCGGTCTCGAGAACCTCCGCGCTCTGATGCGGTTCGGACCACTCGGGCATTGATTCGAAATCGGCGATGACATCCAGGATTTCTCCAGGGCTCGCTTCGATGACGATGTCACGGGATTCTTTGATTGCCATGGCCCGCACGATACTGAAATGCCTCATCAGCCGGAATGTTTTCAACCGCGTACCGTCTTGTTCGTGACTGCTGCAGCGCCCGAGTCCGTCTATACCGTCGGCGACTACCTACTGGATCGGCTCGCCGAACTCGGCGTCACCGAGATCTTCGGCGTGCCCGGCGACTACAACCTGGCTTTCCTGGACCACATCGTCGCCCACTCAACCATTCGGTGGGTGGGCAGCGCCAACGAGCTCAACGCGGGCTACGCCGCCGACGGATACGGGCGGCTGCGCGGAATGTCAGCAGTGGTAACAACATTCGGCGTCGGTGAGCTCTCGGCGGCCAATGCCATCGCGGGCAGCTACGCCGAGCACGTGCCCGTCGTGCACATCGTCGGTGGCCCCTCCAAAGACGCGCAGGGCACCAGGCGCGCGTTGCACCATTCGCTGGGCGACGGGGACTTCGAGCACTTCTTCCGGGTGAGTCGCGAAATCACCTGCGCCCAAGCCAATCTGATGCCGGCCACGGCATGCAGAGAGATCGACCGGGTTCTCAGCGAGGTCCGCGAGCAGAAGCGGCCCGGATACATCCTGCTGTCCACCGACGTGGCGCGCTTTCCGACCGAGCCACCGGCGGAGCCGCTGCCCCGCTACGCCGGCGGCAACAGTCCTCGCGCGTTGGCGATGTTCGTCGAGGCCGCCGCCGAACTCATCGGCGACCACCGGGTGACCGTGCTGGCCGACTTACTGGTCCACCGCCTGCAAGCGATAAAAGAACTCGAGACGTTGCTGGCGGCGGACGTGGTGCCGCACGCGACGTTGATGTGGGGCAAGAGTCTGCTCGACGAGAGCTCGCCGAACTTCCTGGGGATCTACGCGGGTTCGGCCAGCGCCGAGTGGGTGCGCACGGCGATCGAGGATGCACCGGTGCTGGTGACGGCCGGCGTGGTGTTCACCGACATGGTCAGCGGTTTCTTCAGTCAGCGGATCGATCCGGCCCGGACCATCGACATCGGGCAGTACCAGAGCAGTGTGGCCGGCGTAGTCTTTGCGCCCCTGGAAATGGGTGCCGCGCTCGAGGCGCTGGCCACCATCCTGGTCCGGCGCAAGATCGCATCGCCACCCGTGGTGTCCCCGCCCGCCGATCCGCTGCCACCACCCCCGCCGCGCGATCAGCCACTCACCCAGCAGATGTTGTGGGACCGCCTCTGTATGGCGCTCACTGAAGGAAATGTGGTGCTCGCCGATCAGGGCACGTCTTTCTACGGCATGGCGGATCACCGGCTACCGCACGGCGTCACCTTCATCGGTCAACCGCTATGGGGCTCAATCGGTTACACGTTGCCCGCGGCGGTCGGGGCCGCGGTCGCGCATCCCGACCGCAGGACGGTGTTGCTGATCGGCGACGGCGCCGCGCAACTGACCGTCCAGGAGCTGGGCACCTTCTCCCGCGAAGGGCTGTCCCCGGTCATCGTGGTGGTCAACAACGACGGCTACACCGTCGAACGGGCGATCCACGGCGAAACGGCACCCTACAACGACATCGTCAGCTGGAAGTGGACCGACGTTCCCAATGCGTTGGGGGTGGCCGATCATCTGGTGTTCCGGGCGCAGACATACGGCGAGCTGGACGACGCCTTGACGGCGGCCGCCGAGCACCAGGACCGGATGGTGTTCGTCGAGGTGGTCTTGCCGCGACTTGAAATCCCGCGCCTGCTGGGCCAACTCGTCGGACCTATGTCACCGGAGGGCAGCCGCTCCTAGGTCGCGGGCGTTCGATCCTGGTCGGACGATCGCAGGATCGCCTGGACGGTGCGCCGGCAGCGCCCGCAGTCGGCGCCCGCTCCGCATACCCGCGCGACCTCCTTCGTCGTCGTTGCGCCGGCATCGACTGCCTCGGACACCGTTTGGCTGGTGACGCCGTTGCACAGGCACACGAACATTCGATGGGCCGCTCAGTCCGCCTCGATGCGCATCATGTCGAAGAATCGCCCGACAAAGATCGGCGGGTAGGCCCCAGCTCCGGCGCCAAACATCCACTCCGCCGCGGCGTCAGGATGATTGATCCATTGCTGCGCGCTCTCTTCGTCGGGCAGCTCCGACATGATCATTACCTCGTGCTCATCGTCGAAAGCTTGGAAGATCCACGTCTTTCGGATACCGGCGGCGACGAATCGGTCCATCGCCGTGGTCACTTGGGCGGTCAGGGTGGACACGTCGTGAACGGATGCGATCGCGGCCACCACCACCCCGGGGACGGCTGCGGTCGGTGTCGGCGCCGCGACGAATCTGTCGACGATCTCGCCGGCGAAGACCGCGGGAATGTCGTCGACTCCGGCCGCGTCGAACCAGTCGAAGAAGACCCGCGAGCGCAGCAGCTCGACGATCGGCTCGCGGCTGTGCACGCCGATCATCACCAGGACCCGGCCGTAGTCGTGGGTGGAGGTGTAGACCAGCACGTGGTGGGCGCCGATGTCGGCAAGCGCGGCCTTGCGGCGTTCGAGCAGCGGCCACACCCGCGTAGGATCGGGGACGCGGTAGTCCGACGCGATCACCATCGAGTGAATGTCACCGTCGTTCAACGGAGTTGGTCCTTCATCACTTTTCCGGTGGCGTTGAGCGGCAGTGCGTCGAGGAATTCGACGGCTCTGGGGACTTTGAATCCCGCCATCCGGTCTCGGCACCAGCCGATCAACTCGGGCTCGGACACCGTGGTTTTCGCCACGACGAATGCCTTGCCCACCTGACCGAGGCGGTCGTCGGGCACTCCGATCACCGCGGCTTGGGCCACCGCGGGGTGCTCGAGCAGGAAGCCCTCGATCTCCGCCGGGTAGGCGTTGAACCCGCCTACGATGAACATGTCCTTCTTGCGCCCGCCAATCGTCAGCCGACCCGCGGCGTCCAGCCTGCCCAGATCGCCGGTGTGCAGCCAGCCGTCGCCATCGATGGCCAAGGCGGTTGCGGCGGGATCGTCGAGGTAACCGGCCATGACGTTGTATCCGCGGACCAACACTTCGCCGTCGTCAGCGATGCGCACCTCAACTCCCTCGCAAGGCAGGCCCGCGGTGGTAGCCACGTCCTCGAACGAATCACCGGGCCGAGACAAAGTTACATTGCCGGCCTCGGTGAGGCCGTAGCCGGTCATCAGCGTCTGGAACGGCAGCTCGCCGTGTATGCGACGCACCAGTTCGACGGGGATATCGGCGGCGCCGGTCACTCCCGCCCGCAACGTCGAGAGTTTCGACTTGTCGCCGATCGTCAGCAATGAGTGGTACAGCGTCGGCGGACCGGGCAGCATCGTGATGCGTTCGCGCGCAATCAGATCCACCACCGCGTCGACGTCGAAGACCGCGACCGGCAGCATCGTCGCACCGCGTAGGAAAGAGGTGACGAGGCCCGCTTTCAATCCGAAGGTGTGGAAGTACGGGTTGATCTGCAAGTAGCGGTCGCCCTCGCGCAAATCCGCGAGGGTGGCCCACTCCTCGTACATTCGCAGCGTTTGGCGATGGTTGAGCATCGCGCCCTTGGGGCGGCCGGTGGTGCCCGAGGTGAAGATGATGTCCGAGATATCGGTGCCGCTCACCTCCCGCTGGAACGGGGAGCCGCTGGACAGGAAGTCGGATTTCAGGTCGATGACCGGTATCCCCGCCGGGGCCGTGTAGTCCTGGTCCAGAAATCCCTTCTGGACCAGGACGGCCTTCGCCCCGCTGCGGGCGATGATGTCGCCCGCCTCGTCGGTCTTGAACCGCGTATTGACCGGTACCAGGACGCCGCCGGCGGTGAGGAGCCCGAACGCCGCGACTATCCACTCCGCCGAATTGGGCGCCCAGACGGCGACCCGGTCACCCTTGTCGATCCCGAGGTCCCCGAATGCGCCTGCGGCGCAACGGATTCGCTCGACGACCTGCGTGAAAGTCAAACGCAGCGGACCGTCGACGACTGCTTCCGCGTCGCCGAAGCGGTCCGCCGCGCTCAAGACCATCTCGGGGATGGTCTGCCACATCAGATTGGCCGGTCCGTCACACCGTGACGAGTCGACCGAGGTTGCCGCCCATGATCTTTGCCTGGTCGTCGGTGGACAGGTGCGACAGCGCCTCGATGTAAAAGGTCGGCTCCGCCAGCCCCTCGGGATGCGGCCAGTCCGAGCCGTATAGCACCTGATCCACACCGACGAGGTTGACCAGATCGTCGATGCCGTCCTCGAAGAACGGGCTGACGTGGATGCGACTCTTGACCATCTCGACGGGATCGCTCGGGAACGCCTCCGGCGCCTTCCGGAAGACCTCCGCCAGGCCGCCCAGCAGCGGGGTCATCCACTTCGAACCGGCTTCGACGATCGCGACCTTCAGCTTCGGATGGCGGTAGAGCGCACCGTGGATCACCCACGACCCCACCGAGTCCTGGATCGGCCGCCACTCGTTGAGGATGCCCATCGCATTGGTCTGGAACGGCAGCATCTCTGCATTGGCACCGTCCCACTCGGAGGTGTACCGGGAATAGCCACTGTCGCTGGAGTGCATGCCGACCAGCACGTCGTGCTCGACGACCCGCTCCCAGAACGGGTCGAACTCGGGCAGCGCGAACGACCGGGGACCGCGGAAGCCGGGGACCGGAGCCGGACGGATCAGGATGCAACGCGCGCCGCGCTTGACCGCCCACTCCAGTTCCTCGATCGCCTTCTCGACGATCGGCAGGGTGATGACCGGGGTGGTGAAGATTCGGTTCTGGTAGTTGAAGCCCCAAACCTCGTCGAGCCACTCGTTCAGCGCATGGACGAGGACGTGGATGGCAACGGGGTCATCCGACAGCCGCTCCTCGAGGAGGCTGGCCAGCGTCGGGAACATCAAAGTGCGATCCAGGCCCAGCTCGTTCATCTTCTCCAAGCGCGGGCCGGGCTCGAAGAACGCCGGGATCGCGCGCATCGGCTCACCGAACAGCTCCCGCTTGCTTTTGCCGTCCGGGTTGCCGTACTTGAAGTACTCCTCCCAGGCGCCCGGCCGGGCGACGACCTCGAAGGTCGGGTTGGGAATGTAGTTGCTGATCTGGCCGCGGATCGCGATCTTGGTGCGCCCGTTGATCTGCACGTACTGGACGAAATCCTTGTACTCCTTGGGCAGGAACTTGGTCAGCGCTTCCGGCGGCTCGTAGAGATGGTTATCCGCGTCAAAGATCGGAAACGGGACGTCCACCCGGTGCGACAACTGGCCCATGAAATCCTCCTTCGCAATTTATGAGAATACTATTCTCTCAGAGTGCCCCACCGCAACGTGCGCCGGCCAAGGCGCGGTCGGTCAGCAGGTCACGACGATTTTGAACGTGGCAGTAGCCGGCTCGTTCGGTTTGTCGACCTGGTAACCACTGGCTGTCCCGGTGACGGTGAATTTGTCACCGGTCATGCTCATGTCGGCGTTGCCGTCACCGCCCCGGGAGTACATGCCGGTGAACCCGCCGATGTTTTTGATGTGCACCGACTGGGCTATCGCAGGCCGCGCTCCCTCGTCGATGATCAGCTTGGCTCCGGCGAAGTCGGCGCCGATGTCGATCGTCCGAGTCCACTGCAACTGACCACACTTCACGACGTGGAAATTCCTGTCGTTACCGTTTACGGTCACGGATGCCGTGCTAGACAGTTGGTTTGGTGGTTGCGAAGTGCATGCACCAACCAAGGCGACAGGGATGGCGGCCGCGGCCACCACGATTCGGTTCCGCACCGGATCACCTCCATCCTCACTGACGAAAGTTCTTGGGCCTGCAGTGATGTTATTCTCGCGAAAAGAGAATGCCAATATCGGGGGGCCCCTTGTTCGAGGAGCGATAACGCATGCTGGACCTTGAGATCGATGACGGTTTGGCGGTGCTTACTATTGATCGCCCTCACGCCCGCAACGCCATCGCGCTGGACACGATGGACCAGCTGGAAAAAGCAGTCGATGCCGCGGCCGGCGCCAGCGCCCTGGTCATCACGGGCGCCGGCGACCGGGCGTTCGTGTCGGGCGGCGACCTCAAAGAGCTGAGCACGCTGCGGACCGAAGAGGACGCCGCGGCGATGGCCAAGCGGATGCGGTCGATCTGCGATCAGCTGGCGAACTTCCGGGCTCCGGTCATCGCCGCGATGAATGGCCACGCCTTCGGCGGCGGCGCCGAAATCGCCGTCGCCGCCGACATCCGGCTGGCCGCCGACGACATCAGGATCGCGTTCAATCAGGTGGAGCTGGAGATCATGCCGGCCTGGGGGGGCGCCGAGCGACTGGCCGCGCTCGTCGGCAAGAGCAGGGCGCTCCTGTTGGCCGGTACCGGAACCACCCTCAACGCGCTCGAGGCCGAGCGGATCGGCCTGGTGGATCGGGTTTTGCCGCGCGCCTCATTCGACTCCCCCGACGAAGGATGGCGACCGATCGCGAGGGCGCTCGCCCGCCACCCGGCGACGGAGATAAAGCGCGTAATCCGCGGTGTTTCGCCAGATGAGGCGATAGCATCCTTTGCACGGCTGTGGGTTGCCGACGCACACTGGCGAGCCGCAGAGCGGGTGATGAACCGCAGCGCCAAAGCGCGCCAGGCAGCCGGAGGAGCGACATGACGGGTGTGTACAGACTGTTAGCGCTGACCGTGGCGGGGCTGTTGGCGGGCGCGGGCTTAGCTGTGAGCACTCCGCGGGCCCATGCCGACGAGCCGGTCATGCATCACGTCAAGTACACGGTCAGCGCGCAGAATCCGATTTACACCGACATCTTTTACCTGGACCACCAGCCGGCGAAGTTCGCCGATTACAGCCACAACCCTTACTCGTTCACACCGCACGTCGACGTCGATCTCGCCCCGGGCAAGCCGTGGGGCTTCGATCTGGACATGTCGAACCCCGACGATTACGCGATGGTCGTGGCGAG
>DASYBR010000221.1:0-21198 GCA_036500645.1 Mycobacterium sp.
TTTGGATCGAGTACTTCGGCCGCTGATTCAACCGTGACGCCCGGGGATAGACTCCTACTCAGCAGTAACCTGCCGAGGAGGAGCGTAAGCCAATGGCGATCATCGATAGGGACACCGAAGTCCGGCCATCGTTTGACGACGAGGTCGCTGCCACGCAGCGATACTTCGAGGACCCCCGCTTTGAGGGGATCATTCGCCTCTACACGGCCCGCCAGGTAGCGGAGCAGCGCGGCACGATCCCGACCGACTACGCGGTCGCCCGCGAGGCGGCGACGGCTTTCTACCCTCGCCTGCGCGAGCTGTTCGCACAGAAGAAGAGCATCACCACGTTCGGTCCGTACTCGCCCGGACAGGCCGTCAGCATGAAGCGGATGGGCATCGAGGGGATCTACCTCGGCGGTTGGGCAACGTCCGCCAAGGGGTCCACCACCGAGGATCCGGGCCCCGACCTGGCCAGCTACCCGCTGAGCCAGGTGCCCGAAGACGCCGCGGTCCTGGTGCGCGCCCTGCTCACCGCGGACCGAAACCAGGAGTACCTGCGGCTGCAGATGAGCGAGCAGCAGCGTGCCGCCGCCAAGCAGTACGACTACCGGCCGTTCATCATCGCCGACGCCGACACCGGTCACGGCGGTGACCCGCACGTGCGCAATCTCATCCGCCGTTTCGTCGAGGTCGGCGTGCCCGGGTACCACATCGAAGACCAGCGTCCGGGTACCAAGAAGTGCGGCCATCAGGGCGGCAAGGTTCTGGTTCCGTCGGACGAACAGATCAAGCGCCTCAACGCCGCTCGCTTCCAGCTCGACATCATGAAGGTGCCGGGCATCATCGTGGCGCGCACCGACGCCGAGGCGGCCAACCTGATCGACAGCAACTCCGACGAGCGCGACCAGGCGTTCCTGCTGGGCGCGACCAACCTGGACATACCGTCCTACAAAGGTTGCTTCCTGGCTCTGATGCGACGGTTCTACGAGCTGGGCGTCAAGGAGCTGAACGGTCACCTGCTCTACGCCCTTGCCGACAGCGAGTACGGCGTTGCCAGCGCGTGGCTCGAGCGGCAGGGCATTTTGGGCCTGGTCTCCGACGCCGTCAACACCTGGCGAGAGAACGGGCAGCACTCGATCGACGATCTCTTCGACCAGGTCGAGTCGCGGTTCGTGGCCGCCTGGGAGGACGACGCCGGGCTGATGACCTACAGCGATGCCGTCGCGGAGGTGCTCGCCTTCGGCGAAAGCGAAGACAACCCGGCGAGCATGACCCCTGAGGAGTGGCGGCAGTTCGCCGCGCGGGCGTCGCACTACGCGGCCCGCGAGAAGGCGAAAGAGCTCGGCGCCGCCCCGGACTGGAGCCCCGAGCTGGCAAGGACCCCCGAGGGCTACTACCAGGTGCGCGGCGGCATTCCGTACGCGATCGCCAAGTCGCTGGCCGCGGCGCCGTTCGCCGATATCCTCTGGATGGAGACGAAGACCGCGGACCTGGCCGACGCCAAACAGTTCGCCGACGCGATCCACGCGGAGTACCCCGACCAGATGCTGGCGTACAACCTCTCGCCGTCGTTCAACTGGGACACCACCGGCATGACCGACGAGGAGATGAAGAGCTTCCCCGAGGAGCTCGGCAAGATGGGCTTCGTCTTCAACTTCATCACCTACGGCGGACACCAGATCGACGGCGTCGCCGCCGAGGAGTTCGCCACCAACTTGAGGCAAGACGGCATGCTGGCGCTGGCTCGTCTGCAGCGCAAGATGCGCCTGGTCGAGTCGCCGTACCGCACGCCGCAGACCCTGGTGGGCGGCCCACGCAGCGACGCAGCGCTCACCGCTTCCTCGGGGCGCACCGCGACCACGAAGGCGATGGGGAAGGGCTCGACCCAGCATCAGCATCTGGTGCAGACCGAGGTGCCGAAGAAGCTGCTCGAGGAATGGCTGGCCCTGTGGAGCGAGAACTACCAGCTGGGCGAGAAGCTGCGCGTCCAGCTGCGCCCGCGGCGGGCCGGCTCGGACGTGCTCGAACTCGGGATCTACGGCGAGGGCGACCAGCCGCTGGCCAACGTTATCGTCGACCCCATCAAGGACCGGCATGGCCGCAGCATCCTGCAGGTGCGTGACCAGAACACGTTCGCCGAGAAGCTGCGCCAGAAGCGCCTGATGACCCTGATCCACCTCTGGCTGGTGCACAGATTCAGGGCCGACGCGGTGTACTACGTGACGCCGACCGAGGACAACCTGTATCAGACCGAGAAGATGAAGTCGCACGGCATCTTCAGCGAGGTCTATCCGGAGGTCGGCGAGATCATCATCGCCGAGGTGAACAAACCACGCATCGAGGAGCTGCTGAAGGCCGACCGCGTGGCGCTGCGCAAGCTGATCACCAAGGAAGGTTAGGACGAAGGGTCCCCACTGGCCCTTCTCTTTCTCACGAAGCCGCCCTGCCACGGCAGGGCGGCTTCGTCGTACCCACGCATGTCGCCGGGAGACGTAAAGATCACTCCGCAAACTATTGCATAGGTGTACCCTCGGATTTAACAAACGAAATATGGACGTAACAATTTGGGGGGCCGAAAGGAGAAGGCGATGAAGACGCAATGCAAGAAGGCTTTCGTGAGCGTTGGCGGTGCGGCTGCGCTTGCTCTGGCGGTCGGATTCGGCGCCGCGGGCGCCAGCCCCGCGGGAGGCGCTGCGACGGCGCCGACGCACCCGACGCCCCGTGTTCTGGCAACGCAGTCGGCCCCAATCCTCCCGAAAGCGACCCTCACAGGCTGCATTTCCGGCGCGAACTGCTGAATCCCGAGCGCACAGCTTCGCCACGCGCGGCCCATCCTTTGCTGGCGGCCTACCGTATTTTTTGCTCGAATTCCGCCGCCGTTCCGAGTTTGCGGCGTCACACCCCGGGGTAACTCGAAATGGATGCACGCGACGTGGCGTAAGCGGATGGGGATTGAAGATGAAATCGGGGGCCAGGACTGCGGTCGCACTTTTCGGCGGCGCAGCGATGCTCGTTTTAACCGTTGCATGTGGCGGTGGCAATAAGGGGCCGAACAGCTCAACCTCGACGACGACCAGTCCCACGTCCAGCGTTGCGCCGGCCCCGTCCACGGGTGGCCCGAACGGTGGTGGCGGACCGGGCGGCGGCGGCGGCAGCGCCCCCGGCGGACCGACCGGCGGCGGCGGGCCGAACGGCGGTAGCGGCAGCATTCCGGGCGGGCCGACCGGCGGTGGCGGACCCGGCGGCGGTGGCGGCACCATCCCAGGCGTCGGCGGTGGCGGCGGCGGACCCGGTGGCGGCGGGGGTTGCGTCGGCAATATCTGCGGCGGCGGCTGACCCACCGGAAAGACTTGCTCCCTGAGCCGGTGGGGCCGGGATTACTCGGCCCCACCGGCTGAGCAAAAAGATACGTCCTTTTCGTCCCATTTCGGTGAACGAGTTCCCTTGCCGCCTAGGGCCGAACACGCATTCGGAGTTATGGTTCTCCGCAACTCGGATGCAAGGGGACTTCAATGTCGAAGCTCAGGTTCGGATACTTCATCGCCCCGTTTCATCGGGCGGGCACCAATCCGACGTTGGCCCTACAGCGTGACCTGGAATTCGTCGAGCACCTCGACGCCCTCGGCTTCGACGAAGCGTGGATCGGTGAACACCATTCCGCGGGAAGCGAACTCATCGCCTCGCCGGAGATCTTCATTGCAGCGGCCGCCGAGCGGACCAAGTGGATCAAGCTCTGCACCGGGGTGATCTCGCTCGCCTACCACAACCCGCTCTGGGTCGCCGACCGGTTGATGATGCTCGATCACCTCACGCACGGCCGCGTGATCGGCGGGGTGGGACCCGGCTCGCTGCCCAGTGACTCGTCGATGATCGGGCTGACACCGACCGACACGCGTGAGTTGCTGGAGACCAATCTCGACATCGTGGTCCGGTTGCTGGCAGGCGAGACCGTCAGCGCCAAGACCCCGACGCACGAGTTGCACAACGCCAAGCTGCAGCTTGCCCCCTATTCCGAGAGCGGGGTTCCGCTGGCGGTGGCCGCGGTCGCCTCGCCGACGGGCGCGCGGCTGGCCGGCAAGCACGGCATCGGCCTGCTGTCCATCGGGGCGACGCTGACCGTGGAGGGCTTCAACGCCCTGCAGTACCACTGGGACATCGTCGAAGAGCGCGCGGCCGCGTTCGGCACCAAGGTCGATCGCAAGAACTGGAGCCTGGTAGGGCCGTTCCACATTGCCGAGACCGACGAGCAGGCGCGCGAGGACGTGAAATTCGGCCTCGAGTCCTGGTTCCGGTACTTCCAGAAGGTCGCCGCATTCCCCCAGATGACCATGCCGGGGGAGCAGATCGACGAGATGATCGACGTCATCAACGACAACGGCGCGGGCGTGATCGGCACGCCCGAGCGGGCACGCGAACAGGTGCAGCGGATGTGGGACCAGTCCGGCGGATTCGGCTGCATGCTGCAGATGGGCCACGAGTGGGCCAATCCCGCGGCGACCAAACGGTCGGCGGAATTGTTCGCGGCAGAGGTGATGCCGCACTTCCAGGGCCAGGCGCAGCCGACGCTGGATGCCGCCACCCGCGCCAGCGAAGTGCGAGAGGGGCTCGCGGAATCGCAGAATCAGGCGGTCGCGCACATGACGAAGAAATATCAGGACGAGGTCAGCTCTACATAGCGGCTCGGATGCCGAACCACCGGGCCAGGGCGTCGCGCAGCTCGCCCAATTCCGCGGGGTCGGGTGTGGCCGCCGACGACGCCCACGCCACGTAGCCGTCGGGGCGCACCAGGAGTGCCGTCGCGGCGACCTCACCGACCGGTCGGCCGACGGCGACCGTCAACGAGTCAGCCAGGTCGGCAAGCGCGGTCGCCACGCCACCCCCGTCGGTGAGGTCGACCAGCAGTGGCCGTCCGGTCCGAGCGAACTCGGCAACGCGCCGCGTTCCACCGGCGTCCGCCACCGCGAAGTCGGGCACCCAGTACCCGGCCAACGGGTGGGCGACGACACCTGTGATGTAACGGTTTTCGGCCCCGGATATCAGGTTGTTGAGGCGCCGGGCGACGTCGGGGTCGGCGACCAACTCGGAGAACAGTTCGCGCAGCGCCGTCACCTCGGGTCCTGGCCGGACGAGCGCCAGCTGGGCGCGGCTATGCATGACGACGCGCTCGGCGGCGCGTCGACGTTCGGTCTCGTAGGTGTCGAGCAGCGCGGGTTCGACGCGGCCGCTGACCACGGCCGCCAGCTTCCAACCCAGGTTCACCGCATCCTGCAAACCGAGGTTGAGGCCCGGGCCGCCCATCGGGGAGTGCACGTGCGCGGCGTCGCCGGCCAGAATCACCCGGCCCACCCGATACCGGGACGCGATCCTGGAATTGATCCCGCAGAACCGACGCAGATCAAGTGGCGCATCGGGTGACGCGGGCCGCAACGGTATATCGGCGCCGAGGACGCGCTTGGCGGCGGATTCCAATTCACCGAGGCTCATGGGCGAACCGTCGACGTCATCGTCGCGCGGGTCTTCTCGAGCCGAGCCGTCCAATTCGAAGACGAGCACGGCCGCCCGGCCCCCTAGCCCGCCGTATGCGAAGACGCCGCGCTCGGCCCGATGGAACCGCAGGGGCGGGACGCGGCCAAACCCGGGGATGAGAAGGCCGCCGCTGTCCGGATCGATCCATTCCCCGGGTGCGAGCACATCGAATCCCATTCGGACGATCGCGTCATACGAGGACATCCCGGGGAAGTCGATACCGGCCAACTTGCGGGTCATGCTGGTGCCGCCGTCGGCACCGACCAGGTACTTGGCCGTCAGCTCGTAGCTCCCGTCGGGGCCGGCGACATGCACCGTGACGGCGTCGTCGTGCTGCACGAAGCCGGTAAGCGCGTGCCCCCAACGAATATCGGCATCGTGCTCGCGCGCCCGCTCCGCCAGCACCTGAACCAGTCGGGGTTGTTGAACCGGTAGCAGGAAAATCTGCGAATCGGGCACCGGCGTCGCATCGAGCGGAAAGGCTGCGAACATCGCACGGGGGTTGAGTTGCGGCGGCTGGTCGGTATCCGCGAGCAGGCCGTACAGACCGCGGTGATCGAGGATCCGGACCCCTTGTCCGATAATGCCGTTGGCTCGTCGTTGCGGATTGGGGCCCGGCATCGGATCCAACACCACGGGTTCGATCCCCGCCAGCCCAAGCTCACCGGCGAGCATCAGGCCGTTGGGACCCGCGCCCACGATGACGACGTCAATCACTTCGCCCAGAGTAGTTACCCGCGCGGAGCAGTCGGTCCGGCCGAGATCTCATATTCAAGCGACAGGCGCGTCTCAGTTGGCAGCTAGTGACGGGGCGCACACATGAAGGATGAACACCACCACCCCTCACGAAAACACCAGCGCGGCCGGCGCCCGCCGTCGGCGATTACGAATGATGCAGCTCATTTTCGCGGGCGCCGCGACCGTCGCACTGCTCGCCCTGTTCGACGCAGGTCGGACCGGCCCGACGGAAACCACGCTGGGATACCGATCAGTGCGCCTGACGGACGTGGCATTACCCCTGGCGCCACCGGGGCTGACCGGCACAGGCGGCTTCGCCACCGACTCGGACGACGATCAAGCTCAACTGCAGCAACAGCAGAACCTGCAGCAGATGCTGCAGTCCGAGCAGCAGGCCCAAGAACAGAATGACGAGGCCCAGCAGCAGTTCAATCAGGACATGCAGCAGCAACAACTGTACGAGAACCAATTCAACAACCCGTAGAACTTGCTTCAATGCGTGGCGGCCGCTCGGTGCGGCCGTCATGCGCCATGGGAAAGAGCTAGTGGCCGCCGTTCGATTCGCGTTCGGCGGCCTTCACCAGCCGTCCCGCGAAGAAACGGACCGCCCCTCCCATGGCCGCGCGCATCACCGGCCCCGTTCCCGGAACCCCCTCGGTGAACGACCCGGTCCAGCGGATGTCGGTGCCGCCCGCCGCATTCGGTGTCAAGACCACCTCGCCGGCGTAGTCCTTGGCCGGGGTCGGGGGCCCGACCAGTTTGTAGGCGTGCCGGCGATCCTGCTCGTACTCGACGGTCTCCTCCTGCACCAGCATCGGCCACATTCCTACCTTGCGAATGGCACCGACCCCGCCCGGCGCAGGGTCACCCTGCCGCACCCAGCTGGAATGAACAACGATCGGCTTGGCCCACTTCGACCAGTTCGCGCCGTCCGTCACGAGCCGGAACAGCGTCGCCGCGGGCGCGGTGCTGGTACGGGTGATCTCGAACGAGAATTCGCGGCCCGACATTTCTACCCCCGGTGTATACGCACGCCCACTATGTTGCTGGCGCGTACCCTACCGCCCGAACGCCCTGTTAGGCCGGTTGGGGCGGCCCGGACACCGTCGTCCCGCTTATCCGCACCAAACAGACTGCACCTCAACCGTTTTCGCGATCCTAAGCGATGGCCGTCAGACCGACGACGCGGCGCCCGTCAGCCAGTTCGATGCCGGCCATCGACAGGCGCGCCGGCAGCGCCGCCATCAGGCGACCCAGCCCGGCCTCGGAGATCAAAAACAGCTCGCCCTGCCGGTCTGCGTCGGACGAGCTGACCTCCCCGACACGACGGGCGCCGAGCTGCTCGAGCCGCCCGTGGACCTTCGCGTCGAATACCGCGAGTTCGCAGCCCGCTTCGGTCAAAAGAGTGGAGGCGGTGCCGCTGAGCCGCGCGGCGATGTCGACGGCGACCTGGTCGTGGAATGCCGGGACCACGATCGTCACCCCGAACGGGGTGCCGCCGGTCGTCGGCTCACCCGGGACGGCGACCGCGGCCATGTCGAGCAGGTTGCAGAAATTGGTGTACGTCCCCATCCGCCGGTTGATGGTGTAGGGATCGGCCCGCACCTCGTCCAAGGACGGGTGTTCGGTGGTGGTCGGCAGCAGCAATCCGTCGAACCCGGCCAGCAGATCCGCGGCGGCAGACCGCGCGCGCACCAGCGCGTTCAGGTCGGCGGCGAACGCGACGCCGGTGACCGAGCGTGCCGCGCTGATAACCTGTGCGACAACGGGATCCGCGCCCGCGGGGTCGGTATCGAGGAATTCGCCGACAGCGTCGTATCGTTCGGCGACGAAGGCGCCGTCATACAACAGCAGGGCCGCCTCCAGCAGGACCGAGATGTCGAGCGGTTCGACACGCGCCCCCGCGTCCGCGGCACGTGTCACGGTGCGCTCGAACGCGTCCCGGTAGGCGTCGGTGAGTGCGGCCAGGTTGGCGGCGTCGGGGACGGCCAGCCGCGGCGCGGCGGGCGCCGCGAGCCTGATGTCGGGTGGCCAGCTGCGGCTGCGCGGGTCGCGCGAGTCCGGGCCGGCCATCACGGCGACCGCGGCGGCCGCAAGGCCGACGTCCCCCGCGAGCACAGACACGGCGTCGAAGCTGGCACAGGCGGGGACGACCCCGTGCGTGGGGATGATCCCGAGCGTGGGTTTGATGCCGGCGACGCCGTTCAGCGCGGCCGGGACACGGACGGATCCCGCGGTGTCGGTGCCTACGCCGATGTCGGCGATGCCCAACGCGACGGCCACGGCCGGACCGGAGCTGGAGCCGCCGGCGACCAGCTGCGGATGGTGTGAATTGCGCACGGCGCCATAGGGACTGCGGGTCCCGACCAATCCCGTGCCGAATTGGTCGAGGTTGGCTTTGCCGAGCACGACGGCCCCGGCGGCGCGCAGTCGTTCGATCGCGGCGGCGGTGGTGGTGGGCGCGTAGGCGAATTCGGGGCACGCCGCGGTGGTCGGTAGGCCCGCGACGTCGATGTTGTCCTTGACGGCGACCACCAGTCCCGCCAGCGGCACGTCGTCTCCCGCAGCGAGGCGCCCTTCGACCGCGGCGGCGTCGGCGAGGACGTCGTCCTGCTCACGCAGCGTGATCCACACCTCGGGCCGGTCGACTTCGGCGATCCTGCGGTACGCGGCCGCGACGCGCGCCGTGGGGGAGTCAGGCATCCGGTGCGGCATCTCCTCAGATCACGTGCGGCGCGATCAGGATCGCCGCGCTGGCCACCGCGAAGCCGATCAGGAAGGCGATCACCGTAAAGCCCATCACCTGGCGGACATTGAGCTTGGCGATGGCGAGCACCGGCAGCAACCAGAACGGCTGGATCATGTTCGCGACGCCCTCGCCGTCGGCCACCGACATCGAGATCAGCCCGAGGTAGGTCCGCGAGTGTTGGCCGACCGCCAGCGCCGAGTCGACCGCGATCGGTCCCTGCACCGCCCAGTGCCCGCCGCCGGACGGCACGAACAACGAGATCAGCACCGAGCCGAGGAACGTGAAGAAGGGCAGCGTGTACTGGTCGGCGCCCCGCACCACCGCCTCGGCCAGCACCGTCTGCAACGCCTTGCCCGATCCGGCGGGCAGATACCCCAGGAGACCGACGATCCCGCCGTACAGGGGGTACTGCAGCAGCAACGGTCCGGACACCCGGGCCGCATTGGAGAAGGCCCTGATAAATCGAATCGGCGTGACGTGCAGCAGAGCGCTGGTGATGGTGAACAGCATGATCATCGAGGAGATGTTCAGCGCGAAACCGCTCAGCACGAAGTACGTGATGCCCGCCGCGAAGACCAGCACGTTGAGGATCCAGAGATTCTCCAGCCATTCCGCGGGCGTCCGCTTGCCGGTGGGCTCCCCGGGTTCCGGCTCCTCCTCGAAGACCGCCGGGTCCGGTTCGAGACTCTCCGCGGGCGCCATCCGCCAGATCGCGATGGCGAGCAGAAACACGACGACGAGCACGGCGACCCAGTTGTAGGGCTCAAAGACCGTCAACGACAACGGCACGGTCATGCCGGTGATCTTGTGAATCACGTTGATCGGGCTCGAGGTGTCGGTGTTGGCCAGCGCAATCGACGACGACAGGCCCTGCGTCCAGACGAGGTAGCCCATGAACCCGGTCGCGATGAGATAGCCGAAATGCGCGCCGTCGAGTCGCTTGGCGACCTGGCGCGCGACGAGCGCACCCGACACCAGCCCGAGCCCCCAGTTCAGCAGGGAGAAGACGGCGCTGACGCCGAAGCACAGCAGCGCCCCCTGGATCTGGTTGGTCGGCTTGCTCGCGATGTAGCCGATGGCCCGTTTCAGGATCGGCGCTTCGGCCAGTGTGTAGCCCGTCACCAGGACCAGCACCATTTGGAACGCGAAGGTGAAGATGTTCTGCGGTCCCCAGACGCCCCCGTACCACGCCTTGACGATGCCGGACGGCGTCGCGCCGCGGACGAGCAGCGCCACGAGAGCGACGACGATGAGGGTCAGGATGACGGCGAAGAGATACGGGTCGGGCATGAGGCGTTCCACGTACCGGACGCACAGGCCGGTGAACCGCTGGATGATGCCCCGTCGTCGTACTTCCGTCGGTTCTTCGGTCGGTTCTTCCGTCGTGGTCATTGGTTTCCTCAATCTCTCCGCCCGCGTTGCGGTCTCGTCGACATCTGGAAACCCAACTCCTGGCAGGTTGCGAACAGGTGAAATCCGGCGAACTCGATGGCGATGACAAAGATTATTGCCACCCGGACCATCATCAGCCAGCCCCTCGGCACCGGCACCCCGAACGGATGGTGACGGGTCGCCGGGAGAGAAGGCACGCAGTCGCGGGCACCTAGACTGCGCTTATGGATTCTGGTTCCCGTCAGCACTCTGAGGCCCCAAAAGGCCTGCTACGTATAGAGGACTGCGTGGACGCCGACGGTCGCATCGCGATGCCGCCAGGCACGACGCTGATCTCCCTCATCGCGCGCAACATCGCCAATGTCGGCGACCAGGTGGCGTATCGCTACATCGACCACGCCCGCTCGGAAGGAGACGTGAGCGAGGTGACCTGGTCGCAGTTGGGCGTTCGATTGAATGCCATCGGCGCGCGCGTGCAGCAGCGTGCGACCGATGGGGACCGGGTGGCGATCCTCGCGCCGCAAGGCATCGACTACGTCGCCGGGTTCTACGCGGCGGTCCAGGCGGGCACCATCGCGGTACCGCTGTTCGCACCCGAACTGCCCGGCCACGCCGAACGCCTCCACACTGCCCTGCGCGACTCCGAACCCAGCGTCGTGCTCACCACCGCGGCGGCCAAGGACCCGGTCGAGGGGTTCCTGAGCAACCTGTCCGGAGTGCGCAAGCCAGACGTCTTGGTCATCGACGAGATACCCGACTCCGACGGGGAGTCGTTCGTCCACGCCGAGCTCGACGTCGACCGCGTCTCGCACCTGCAGTACACCTCGGGCTCGACGCGGCCCCCGGTGGGCGTGGAGATCACGCACCGCGCGGTGGGCACCAATCTGGTGCAGATGATCCTGTCGATCGACCTGCTGGACCGCAACACCCACGGCGTCAGCTGGTTGCCGCTCTACCACGACATGGGTCTGTCCATGATCGGCTTTCCCGCGGTCTACGGCGGACATTCGACCTTGATGGCACCCGCCGCGTTCGTGCGCCGGCCGCTGCGGTGGATTCAGGCGCTGTCCGCGGAATCGAAGATGGGCAACGTCGTCACCGCCGCGCCCAACTTCGCCTACGAGTGGACAGCGCAGCGCGGACTTCCCGGCCCGGGCGATGACATCGACCTCAGCAACGTCGTGATGATCATCGGTTCCGAACCGGTCAGCGCCGACGCGATGCGGACCTTCAACAAGGCGTTCGCTCCATATGGATTGCCGCGCACGGCATTCAAGCCCTCGTACGGAATCGCGGAGGCGACCCTGTTCGTTGCGACCATCGCGACGGGCGCCGAGGCGTCGGTGGTGTATCTCGACCGCGAACAGCTGAGCGCCGGCCACGCCGTGCGTGTTCCGGAGGATTCTCCTGACGCCGTGGTGCAGGTGTCGTGCGGCCAGGTGGCCCGCAACGAGTGGGCGGTGATCGTCGACGGCGACACCGAGTCCGAGCTGCCCGACGGCGAGGTCGGCGAGATCTGGGTGCAGGGCAACAACGTCGCCCGTGGCTATTGGCGGATGCCCGACGAAACGCGGCTGGCATTCGGCGCCAAGCTGCGATCCCGGCTGACCGACGGCAGCCACGCCGAAGGTTCGAACGCCGATGGCACCTGGCTGCGCAGCGGCGACCTGGGCGTGTATCTCGACGGTGAGCTCTACGTGACGGGACGGGTCGTTGACCTGATCGCCGTCGACGGTCGCAACCACTACCCGCAGGACATTGAGGCCACTGTCGCCGAGGCCTCGCCGCTCGTCCGACGGGGATACGTGACGGCGTTCGCGGTGCCGGCCGAGGGCCCGGACGCGTCGAGCCAACGCCTGGTGGTCGTCGCCGAGCGAGCGGCGCGCACCGGCCGCGCGGATCCCGAACCGGCGATCGAGGCGATCCGCTCGGCGGTTCTGCACCGACATGGACTCCCACCCGCCGACGTGCGTTTGCTGCCGGCCGGCGCCATCCCGCGAACCACCAGCGGCAAGCTGGCCCGCAGGGCGTGCCGCGACCAATACCTGAGCGGCACGCTGGGCGGCCGCTGAACAAGCAAACCGCCCTGCGTGCGGAATCGCACGCACCCACCGCCGCGGGGGCGGCGCTGGTGGCATCCTGGCCGTGTGGGTTTGCTCATCCGGTTGGTGGAACTGCTGATTGTGCTCCTGCCACTTACTGGTGTGATCGTGGCCGCGGTCAAAGCGTTGACCGGCAACAAGAGGCGGCCCGAAACTCCGCACGAGGTGGATCGGGCGGCAACGCCCGATGCCGCGGACACGGCGGCCACCGGCAACAATCACATCGCCCAGTGGCGCTCGCTGCGGCGCGTCCTCGACGAGCACGGCCGCACGGATGCGAGGTGGCTCGAATACGAACTCGACGTCGCCAAGCTCCTGGACTTTCCGCTCATGACCGACATGCGCGACCCACTGACGATCGCGTTCCATAAAGCCAAGCTGCGGGCCGACTTCATGCGTCCGGTCAAGGCCGAAGATCTCCTCGACGACCGGGACGCCGCCACGCAGTACATGGCCGCCGTTGAGGACTACGTGACCGCATTCAACGCCGCGGAGTCCGAAGCGGTGCGCAGGCGCCGCAACGAGTTCTCCCGAGCCGACCAGCAGCGGATTGCCCGCGCCCAGAACCTGTTACGGGTCGCGTCTGACTCCGCGGCGGCACCAAACGAACGCCAGCGCGCGTATGAGTTGGCCCGCCAAGAGCTTGACGGACTCATCGTGTTGCCGGCCGCTACACAGGCCGGCATCGAGCGCGGAATCTCTGGCGAGCTGGAAAGATAGGGCCGACGATCAGGTGACCGCGACACCCGGCCATGCCGGATTTCCGGTCACCCCGCCACCGCTGTCCGGCCCGGTCACCTTCGACCAGGTTTGGCACCGCGCGCGCTGCTTTCCTGCGGCGTACTCGTTTCGGCCGTCCCCGTCTCGTCCACTGATCACGCGGATCACGGGCAGGTGTAGCCGCCGTCGATCACGATGTCCGAACCGGTCATGTAGGCCGAAGCCGCGCTGGCGAGATACAGGTAGAGGCCGGTGAGTTCTTCCGGGCGGCCGATGCGGCCCAGCGGTATTTTCGGCTCCCAAAGCTTGTGGTATTCCGCGAGGGGTTCGACGAGCTCGGTGAGGATGTAGCCCGGGCTCACGCTGTTGACCCGGATGTTGTGCGGCGCGAACTCGACGGCCATGGCCTTGGTCAGGTGAATGACCGCCGCCTTGGAAGCGCAGTAGTGGCCGACCTGCTGCGGGATGTTGATGACATGGCCGGACATCGAGGCGGTGGTGATAATGGCCCCGCCCTGGCCCTGCCGGACCATCGCCTTGGCCGCCGCCTGCGCGGTGAGAAATACGCCCGTCACGTTGGTGTCCTGGATGCGCTGGAATTCTTCCGGCGACATCTCCAGCATTGGGGTGACGGTGATGATGCCGGCGTTGCAGACCGCTATGTCGACGCCACCCAACTCCGCGGTGACCCGGTCCAGCATTTCGGCCACCTGGTCGGGCTGGGTCACGTCGCAACGTATCGGCACGACTTCGCCCTCTCCGTCCGCCGAGATCTGTTCGGCCACGCTATCCAGAACGTCGGAATGTCGCGCCGCAATGGCCACGTGAGCGCCGGCTTGCAGATATGCCTGTGCCACTTTCCTGCCGATGCCACTGGACGCCCCGGTGACCAAGGCCCGTTTGCCACGCAAGTCGAACAACTCCAACACGTTCATTCCAAAACCCCATTCGCTACCGGTGACCGGGAACCAGAACACGTTCTAGTGTGTCCGCTATGGGCAAATTCACCAGGGCAGAAATTGATGGAGCCATCGAGAATTACACGCGGGTCGTCGAAGGGTGCAGCGCGTCGGGTGACTGGCGACCTTTTGCGGATCTATTCACCGAAGACGTTGTCTACACCGAGCATCACTACGGCACCTTCAACGGGCGCGAGGCGGTCCGGGACTGGATTGTGGCGGTCATGGCGCCGTTTCCGCACATGCGCTTTCCGAACGACTGGGTCGCCTATGACGAGGACAACGACGCCGTGGTCGTGATGATCAAGAATTTGCTCGACCATCCCACCGATCCGAAGGGTGAACCGTTCTGGTTCCCGAACTGGACCCGGCTCGTCTACGCCGGTAACGGCCTGTTCTCCAGCGAGGAAGACATTTACAACCCGAACCGCGACGCACCGGGTGTGGTAGGGGCCTGGCTGCAGGCCGGTGGCCAACTCGAATCCAGCGAGATCTTGCAGCCCAACGCTTAGGGCCTCAGGGCGACAACCGCACTCGCCGTAAGCGGCTATCAACGGCGCTGGCGTTTTTCAGATTCGCATCATGAATTGCCGGGCGTGACCGATGTGGCCGGAGCGACGCGGCCCCGCCGCCGCGACCGGACGGCCGCCAACGCCTGGTCCCAGGCCAGCATCGTGGCGGCCTTCACGTTGGCCGGCTTCACGCTGTCCCGGGAGAGCAGCGCGGTCGCGGCGGCCTTCGTTCTCGCCGATGCCTTCGACGTGTGGCCCGAGTCGAAGGGCGGCTGCGGGTCGTATTCCAGCGCCAATTGGATTGCCTTGGCCCGGGTTTCGCCACCGATCTGTCCGGCCAGCCACAGCGCCAGGTCAAGCCCGGCGGACACGCCCGCACTCGTTACGATGTTGCCCTGCTGCACGATCCGTTCGTCGGCCACCGGGACCGCGCCGAACGCCTTCAAGGCGGGAATGGTGAGCCAGTGAGACGTCGCCCGCTTGCCGTTGAGCAGGCCCGCGGCCGCCAGGATCACCGAGCCCGAACACACCGACGTAGTCCAACTCGCGGTTTGGTGGGCCCGCCGCAGCCAGTCGAGCAACACATCGTCACGTGCGTGCACCGGGGTCGACGGGCCGCCCGGCACGAGAACGACGTCAGGCGAAGGGGTTTGCCCCAGCGAGTGTGTGGCGCCGATGATCAGCACACCCGAGTCGGCGGTGATCGGTCCGGACTCGTGCCACACGAACCGCACCTCGGCGTCCGACAAATTGCGCAGCACCTCGTAAGGGCCGATCATGTCCAGCGCGGTGAATCCTGGATAGGTCACGATCGCGATTTGGGTCATCGGTGTCTTCCTCTCGGGCTGGGGCCTGGATACTCAGGCGAAGGCCTTGCGGTACTGGTCGGGCGAAATGCCCACGCGGCGAAGGAAATTGCGCCGCATCGTTTCCGCCGTGCCGAAGCCGCAGCGGGAAGCGATCGCGACGACGGTGTCGTCGGTCTCTTCCAGCTGCCGGCGCGCGGCCTCGGTGCGAATGCGTTCGACGTAATGGCCGGGCGCCTCGCCCACCTCGTCGGTGAAAACCCGGGTGAAATGGCGTGGGCTCATCGCCGCGCGACGGGCCAGGTCACCGATGGTGTGCGCCCGGCCCGGTTCGGCCTCGATGGCCTCCTGCACCTCGCGGACGGGGGCCCGCTTGGCTCGCGGCATCCACACCGGTGCCGCGAACTGCGTCTGTCCGCCGGGGCGGCGCAAGTACAGCACGAGCCAGCGCGCCGCCGTCTGCGCGATCTCGGTGCCGTGGTCGTCCTCGACCAGCGAGAGCGCGAGATCGATGCCGGCGGTGACGCCCGCGGCCGTCCACACCCTGTCCGAGCTACGGACGAAGATCGGGTCGGGGTCGACCTCGACGTTGGGAAATTCGTTGGCCAACCGCTCGGCGAAGGCCCAGTGGGTGGTCGCCCGGCAGCCATCAAGCAGGCCCGACTCGGCGGCTAGGAACGCGCCCGTGCAGACGCTCACAACTCGTCGAGCGTTTCCGGAGACGGCCTTGATCCAGTCCATCAGCTCGGGATCGCAGCGCGCCGCGTCGACGCCGCCGCCGCCCGGCAGCACGACCGTGTCGATGGGACCGAATGGGTCCGGCAGCGGTTCCGCCACGAATTTCAGACCGGTGGGAGTGGTCACCGGCTCGCCGTCGGCCGAGGACACGACGACGTCATAACCGCCACCGGTCAGCAGGGACGCGGTGGTGAAGACGTCGTGGGGCCCTACCACGTCGAGCGCCTGCACGGCGGGGAAGCCGACGATCACCACCTTGCGAGTCATGAACTCAGTGTTCGCCACACTCCGCCATGTCGTCTACGTCATGCACCCCACGGATTAGGACATAACGGACCTGGCCCTCGGCGGTCGGGCGGGGCTTGGCAGACTGTGTCCATGGCACAGATAACCTTGCGTGGAAACCCGATCAACACTGTCGGCGAGCTGCCCTCGGTCGGATCTCCGGCCCCGGCGTTCAGCTTGACCGGCACCGATTTGGGCTCGGTCAGCAACGACCAATTCAGCGGAAAACCCGTGGTGCTCAACATCTTCCCGTCCGTGGACACGCCGGTATGCGCAACGAGCGTGCGGACCTTCAACGAGCGCGCCGCCGGCGGCGGTGCGACCGTGGTGAACGTTTCCAAGGATCTTCCGTTCGCGCAGGCGCGGTTCTGCGGTGCGGAGGGCATCGAGAACGCCAAGACCGGTTCGGCGTTCCGGGACAGCTTCGGCGAGGATTACGGCGTCACCATCACCGACGGTCCGATGGCCGGACTGCTCGCCCGGGCCGTCGTGGTTATCGGCGCCGACGGCAACGTGGCGTACACGGAGCTGGTGCCGGAAATCGCGCAGGAGCCCAACTACGACGCGGCGCTCGCGGCTGTCGGCTGACCGATCGTCAGGCCGGGCCGAGCCGATTCGCCCGGCCACCTGACCGGTGTTGGCAACGCTGGCGCCCAAGTCGCCTTCGAAGTAGAGCCGCTGCGGCGTCGAGCTGTTCGGCGGCGGTGTGCGAATGACGCGCATCATTCGTTTGCCGTCGAGTCGACAGACCCGGTTCACCGCGTCGTTCATCAGCCCCTCGGATCGATGACATCACGGAAGCTTGCGGCGGGGTGCACGGATGCGCCCAGTCGTACGACGCGCTCGCTCAGCCCTTTGTCCGACGTCACCACCGAAATGTCGTCCGGGTGGGCATCGGCGTGAACTCGCCTGACGATCTCGTCATCGGCCGAGTTGGCCGCCGCCCTGGGCGCATACGCGATCTCGATCACCGATGAGGTGATGGCGGTTGCCGGCGGCCGCTCGAACACCACCGTCACGTCGTCTCGGTGACCCACCCCTTGACCCGACACCCACCGGTCGAGGTTCTCGACCAACGCGACCATGGCGCGGCCGCGGTCCTTCCACCATCCGTCGGGGCGGCTCCCGATCACATTCATGCCGTCCACAATCCACCGCACAACCCATACGTTAGGGCGCTAGAGCGCGGTCCGCTGCAAGATATCGGCGGCCACGCGACCGGGGATCTCGATGTGGGGGCAGTGTCCGGCATCCGGGTACTCGACCAGGTCCGCGTCGGGGATCCGCGTGCGCAGATCCCCGGCGATCGCGGCGCCCGAGACCGGGTCGCGCATGCCCCACAGAAACGACAGTGGAACGTCGGTGTGGGCCAGGGCCTTCTCGAAGCGGGCCGTATGTGCGCCGCGCTCGGGGATGTAGCGCAACAGTTTTCGCTGGATGTCGCCATCGGGGTCGTTCTGTCGTAGCGCGCGATAGTGCTCCGCCGCGAAGTCACGGTTCAGCGGGTGCTCGGCCGAGAACACTTCGCTCCACGTCTTGAAGAACAACGACTCCGTGAAAAGACGGGCCAGCAGCGCGCCGACCACCGGCATCAAGCTCGCCCGCTGCGCAAGGCGCGGCCGATATTTGTCCGCGAACAGTCCGGCGTTGAGGAAGATGCATCGTTGAACATCGGTGGGACGCTCCGCGCGGCGGGCGAGCAGCTCTGTCGCGACGATCGCGCCGTAGTCGTAAGCGATCAGCGCGGTTGCCGACGGCGCATGGGCGGCGATCACCGCCTCGGCGAGGTCGGTCTGCTCGAAGATGCTGTAGCGGTGACCGGCCGGCTTGTCGCTGGACCCGTAGCCGAGGAAGTCGAACGTCACCACCTCGCGATGGGGCGCCAATTCGGACTCGAGGGCCGCCCACTCGAATGATGACGCCGGAAAGCCGTGCAGCAGAACCACCGTCGGGCCGCTGCCTGCGCGACGGATGAAAACCTTTCGCTGCGCGCCGCCGACCGTCAGCACCGCCGTTTCGCCACCCTGTCGCCACTCCTGCAAGGTCGCGGTCACGCGCATCCCCTCCAGTCTCGATTCAAGACCAGACGCTAACACGAGCAGTCTCGTTTTGAAACTGGAGACGGTACGATGGGCCTCGTGCGCTATCAGGAACTCGCCGATTTCCCGTGCTCGATCACCCGCCCCCTGGTGATTTTCGGGGACCGCTGGACGCTGCTGGTGCTCAAGGCGGCGTTCAACGGCATCCGGCGCTTCAACGCGTTCGCGGCCGCGCTCGGAATCTCGCGCAGCCGTCTACAGGACCGCCTGGACCGTCTCGTCGAGCACGAGATCCTCACCAAAGCGAAGTGCCACGACGGCAACTACGAGGAGTACCGACTCACGCAGAAGGGTCGCGACATCTATCCGATATTGATGGCGGTTCGCGACTGGGGCGACCGCTATACGGCCCCCGAGGGCCCACCCGTGCACTTCAACCATCGGGACTGCACCGGCGAGGCGCACGTCACCCTGGCGTGTGACGCATGCGGCACCACCCTCGACGCGCACGACGTCGTGCCCGTTGCGGGCGCCGGAATGTCAAGTACCGCCTGAAGTTACTGCGCGGCAGCGGCTTTCACGATCATCAGCAAGAGGCTCAGCACCACCAGCACGGTCAACGCGAGCAATTGGGGCCACGGTCGCCACGGCGCATCTTGAATGGCGTAGGACATCTCCTTGAGCGGCGAGGTTTGCGGCGGCGCGGCGCGTTGTTGCGGCACCGGCCGGTGGAACTGGTGGAAGTACAACTGGATGAGCGTGGCGCCGATCCATAAGCCGGCCAAGAAGCTGACGGAATCGATACCGCGGCAGAGCACCAGCACGGCGATCCCCACGGTGAAGGCCATCACGTAGTGGTCCGAGGTCGTGGTAGCCGAGGGCTTGTCGCCGTACTGCTTGTCGAGCAGGGCGCGGCGCCGGCGGTACGGCAGCGCGAAATACGCGAGCTTGACGATGATGTGCAGGCCAAGTACCACCACGACGACGGTGGCAACGGTGTTCAGCATGAGGCTCTCTCGTTGGATCCCAGCGGCGCGATTTCGTTCTTGAAGCGTTAAACGGTTGGTACGGTCACCGATATCAGTTTCACCAGCCGATGGCTCGCACCGTAGTCGATGATGGGACGCACCTGATGACATCGATAGCCGACACCGACGACCGGGTTGTCTCCCTGGCCCGCGGCATGCGGGATCTGGTGCGGGCCGAGGCCGCACACTCCGAGCAGCTGCGCACCCTGACCCCGGCGATCGTCGACGAGATGTGGGCGAGCGGGCTGATGTCGGCGTTCAACCCGGCCGTCGCCGGCGGCGTCGAGCCGTCGTTCACCGAGATGATCGAGACCTGGATCGAAATGGCTTGGCAGGATGGCTCATTCGGTTGGATCGGGATCGCCAACCTGCCGTCGTCCTTCGCCGCCGCCGCGTATCTGCCGGACGAGGGTTTCGCCGAGGTGTTCACGGCGCACGACAACCGCGTCACGCTGGGCGGCCAATTCTTTCCCAACGGACAAGGGACCGCCGTCGAGGGCGGCTACCTGGTCAACGGGGCGTGGAACTTCGGCTCGGGCATCGGGCACTCCGAATACGTCGCGGCCGGGTTCTTCCCGATGGACAACGGCGAGATGCGCTGGATCACCGAAAGCTTCCCCGAGATGCGGGTCGCCGTGGTTCCGCGCGACGAGATCAGTTTCAACGACGGCTGGTTCGTGCAGGGACTCAAGGGAACCGGGTCCTACGACTACTCCGCCAAGGATGTGTTCGTGCCCGCAAGCCGCACGTTCGAGCTGTTCGTGCGCGAGCCGTGCCGGGGCACATCGCCGGCTACCCGGATGGGGTTGATGCCCGTCACCGCCGCCGGCCACGCGTCATGGGCGTTGGGCGTCGCCAAGAGCATGCTCGATGATGTCCAAGAACTGGCGGCGACCAGATTCCGGATGAGTGACATGGCGTCCCTGGCGAGCCGCCCCACCTTCCAGAAGGGGCTCGCGCACCACCGCGCGGCCTGGCGCGCCGCTCGACTGCTGGTGCTGGACGCGTTCACCACCGCCGAGGCGGCGGTCGCGTCGGAAGAGGAGCTGACGCCCGCATTGCGCGCGGACATGCGGGTGGCCGCCATCTTCGCGACGGACACGGCCCGCGAGTGCGCCGAGTGGGCCCACCTGGTCGCCGGGACCAGCTCGATCCGCGAGGGCAGCCGGTTGGAGCGCGCCTTCCGCGACATCTACACCGGAACGCAGCACGCATTCATCAGCGAGAAGGTGGCCATCGACGCCGCCCAGATATGGCTCGGCATCATCGACGACCAGCCGGGGCTGTGATGCGCCGCCGCTGACTACAGCAGCCGCCCACCCGGTGCTTCGTTGCCGAGATCCTCACCCTCGTCCCGATCGTCGGCGATCGACGCGGCCAGGCCAGGTCCGCAGCCGCGCCCGCCGACGCGCCCTGAGCCATCGAGCCGATCGAACTCAGTGGCGCGGCGCCCGCGCCGTGCTCAGCGCGCTTTATTACGGCCGAAGCCCGGACCGGAACGTGTGAGCACAACGCGCAAAACCGCGGAATCGTCGCTTATTTCGACTATCGCCTACAAGAGCGACATCGCCGAGATCCCACCGTAGGTTCGTTTTCAACAACAACCGAATACGCCGTCAGGT